>JAFANO010000308.1 GCA_019232645.1 Planctomycetaceae bacterium
CGATCTGGCCGAGCGTCCGGAGCGTGCCCAGGTGCTCGGGCTGGATCGCCGGCGCCTCGGGCAGCCGTTCTTGCAGGGCCGAGAGGATCTCGACCCGCTTGATCGAGTCGATCCCCAGGTCTGCGTCGAGCTGCATGCCGGGCTCGAGCATCTCCTCCGGGTATCCCGTCTTCTCCGCCTCCACCTCCAGGAGCACCTCCTGGACCTTCCCGGGGGCCAAGGTCAGGGCAGGGGGGCTCATCGAGGACTCGGGCGAGTCCGCCGGCGCGATCGGAGATCCGGACGCCCCCTGGCCCAGGAACTCGGCGATCTGCCGCAGGGTCCGGAGCGTGCCCAGGTGCTCGGGCTGGATCATCGGTGCCTCGGGCAGCCGTTCCTGCAGGGCCGAGAGGATCTCGACCCGCTTGATCGAGTCGATCCCCAGGTCGGCGTCGAGCTGCATGTCCGGCTCGAGCATCTCCACCGGATATCCCGTCTTCTCCGCCACCACCTCCAATAAAATCCCCTGGACGGCCCTCGGATCGGTCGGCGGTGCCCACTCTAAAGACGACCGGGGCGCGAGGTCCTCGGAGGGCCCGCACAGCGGTCCCTCCTGGGCATAGGCGTGTGAGTCCTCGTCAACGGAATCGGTCCGCACGGCGGACCCGACTTCGGTCTTCGCAAGGTGGGCATCGACCACCACGGCCCTCGGGTCTACAAATGGCAGTCCGGGATCGTGTTCCTGAGCCCCGAAGGGGCGGCAGTCCGTAGCCCAGGACGCGCGCCCTGGGTCCGCGAGTTCGCTTGAAGAATCGGGATTCCACCCCCGAAGGCTCGATAGAACGTCTCCTTGGCCGAGGGATTCCGCAGGCTGCCCCTTCAGGGTCGAGGAAAGACGATCGTAGGGTCCGCTGTGCGGACCATCCTGGGCGTGAGCTCGTGTGTTGCCGTCTCCGGAATCGGTCCGCACAGCGGACCCTACGGGGAGGAGCGATTCGGTCCTCGGTCCTTCGGGAAGGGAGTCGGGGTCGGAGGGCATCGGGGCTCGGGCGCCCTCGACGGCCGGCCTCGGATCGGGCTGCCGGTGTTCGTGCCTGGGATCCAGGATAGCGACCGAGCCGAGGCCTTGCGGGAGTGCCGCCGTCGATGAGGCGCCCAAGAGGACCAGCCGCTGTTGCTGTTCCAGGAGGCTCTGGAAGGCGCGTTGGGTCTTGTCCTGGCCGTCGAGGAACTGGCGGTGCAACCGCGACGTCTGCTCGCTGATCTTCTGGAGGGCGATCAGGTTCTCCTGCGCGGCCCGCAGGGCCTGCTCCAGGAACGCCGGGTCGCCCGAGCGGAGGATGGGCCGAGGCGTCGGCGCCGGCACGGGCGGGACCGGGTGGCGGAGGCGGTCGGTCGGTGACGAAGACGGGGCGGTGCCATTGGTCGAGGTTGGGCTCATGGGAGGATCGTCGTGCGTTCCGTTAAGTCCGTGAGGCTCCGCGATGTCGCCGTTGGTCGGGGCGACGGGCGACGAGGAAAATCGTGAGGACGTTGCGGCCTGGTTCGCGGCGGCCGGTCGGGCCGATTTCGACGGCGATGTCTCGGGAGCGGTGGTACGGCCTCCGTCTTCAAGGGCCCGTCGGGTGCCGGGCTGGCTCATGGGAGGTGACTCATGGTGTCGTGACGCTAGGCCTTGCCTCGCCCCCCCACCCTGGTACTCCCCCACAAGGTGGGAGGAGGCCAAGAGGACGCCCTCCCCTTTTGTGGCGCGAGCCTCAAACCCTGCCGGGAACTCCTGATTGAAGGAGGGAGAAAGGACGCCCTCCTCGTTCATGGCGCAAGCCTCGAACTCGGCCAGGAACTCCTGACCGGGTGAAGCGCTAGAAAGCAAGCCCTCCCCCCTCGTAGGGGAGGGTTGGGTGAGGGCGGACCAGGGCGCGGCGAAGATGTCATCACCACCAGTGATCCCACAGGGGCCAGCGGGCTCGTCTGGGCGCGCCTTCGAAGACGGGGTCGGGCTGCCGGTCGGGGTGGGCTTGGGCCGGGGGGGCGTGTTCGCGCCACAGACCTTGACGGTCAGGGTCGGCTTCTTCACGGGGGCCTCATGGTCCACGCCCTCGTCCCAGAGCGGCAGGCGGACCGGGTGCCCCAGCGCAGCCAGGTGGGCAAGAGCGCGGGCCAGGTCGGCGACGTGTCCCCGGCGGCCCCGAGTGGCGTCGACGGCCAGCGCGGCGTGCGGCCGGCCGTCGAGGATCGCGGCGACTAGGCCGGTCAGCCTGGCGTCGGGGCCGACCTCGAGGAACGTCCGAAGCCCCGACCGGTACATCGCCTCGACCTCCGCGACGAACTCGACCGGCGCGGCGAGTTGGCCGGCCAGGAGCGCGCGGGCGGCGTCGGGATCGTCGGGGTAGGGGGCCGCGGTGGTGTTGGCGAAGACGGGGACTCGCGACGGCCGGAAGGCCACGTCGCGCAGCGCCTCCAGGAACGGCCCGCGCGCGCCGGCGACGAACCGGCTGTGAAAGGCGGCCGAGACCTCCAGCGGCTGGGTCGGGACCCGGAGCCGTTCGAACGCCCGCGCCGCCCGGGTGATCTCTGGGGCGGGGCCGGAGAGGACCGCCTGGCGGGGCGCGTTCTTGTTGGCGACGACCGCGTCGAGCCGCTCGCCGCGGACGACCGCCTCGACCCGGTCGAGCGGAGCCATCACCGCGAGCATCGTGCCACCGTCGCCGGGATGGGCGCGGTCGGCCATCAGCCGCCCCCGGAGCCTCGCCAGGCTCGCCAGCGTCTTGGCATCGATCCGGCCCGCCGCACAGAGGGCCGACAGCTCGCCGAAGCTGTGCCCGGCGACCGCGTCGGGCCGGACGCCGAAGTGCTCGAGGATGCCCAGCACCCCCAGGCTGACCGCCCCCAGCGCCGGCTGCGCGACCTCGGTCGCCCGCAGCGCCGCCTCCTGCCGCGCCCGCTCGCCCTCCGAGAACGCCGGGTGGGGATAGATCAGGTCGCTGAGCCTCGGGTTGTCGCCCGGAGCCGCGGCATCGGCCTCGGCCAGCGCCTCGTGCATCATCGGGAACTGGCAGGCCAGCGCCCGGAGCATCCCGACGTGCTGCGCCCCCTGCCCGGGGAAGAGCATCGCCAGCCCCCCCGATGCCTGGCCGATCCCGAGGTAGATCCCGTCGTCGGGGGCGGGCTTCGCCCCCTCGGCGACGAGGGCGCGGGCCTTCGCCCGCAGGGCCGCCGGGTCGGTCCGCTCGCGATCGACGACCAGCAGCAGCCGGCACGCCTCCCCCGGGTCGAACCGGGCGCGCGACCGGGCCGCCTCGACCCGGAGCCCCTCCCAGGCCGGGCGTTCGGGCCAGACGTCGAGCGCCCGCAGCAGGCCCCCGCGCGAGTCGGCCGAGACGGCGACGATCTGGACGTCGCCGTCCCAGTCGATGCCGGGCATCGCGGGCCCGGCCTCCTCCAGCACGCAATGGAAATTGCTCCCCCCGAAGCCGAACGAGCTGACCGCCGCGCGCCGGGGGTGGCCGGCGGGGCGCATCCAGGGCCGGGCTTCGGTGTTGACGAAGAACGGCGACGCCCCCGGCAGGACCCCGTCGAGCGGGCGGGTGACCTTGGCCGTCGGCGGCAGGACCTTGCGGTGCAAGGCCAGCGCCGCCTTGATCAGCCCCGCCGCCCCCGCCGCCGCCTTGGTGTGGCCGATCTGTGACTTGATCGACCCCAGCGCGCACCACGTCCCCCCCGGCCTCGCCTCGCGGTAGACCTCGTTCAGGGCCGCCAGCTCGGTCGCGTCGCCGACCTTCGTCCCTGTCCCATGCGCCTCGATCAGCTCGACCGTCGCCGGTGAGATCCCCGCCAGCGCGTACGCCTGCCGCAAGGCCTTCGCCTGCCCCGCCGCGCTCGGCGCGTAGACCGCATTCCCCTTCCCGTCGCTCGACGTCCCCACCGCCTTGAGCACCGCGTAGACCCGGTCGCCGTCCCGCCGCGCATCGTCCAGCCGCTTCAGAACCAGGATCCCCAGCCCCTCCCCCAGGATCGTCCCGTCGCACGCGGCGTCGAACGGCCGCGCGTCCCCCGTCGGCGACAGCGCCGGCGTCTTGCTGAAGCACATGAACATGAAGATGTCATTGAACGTATCGAGGCCGCCGCTGAGGGCCATGTCGCAGCGGCCGGAGGCGAGCTCGAGCAGGGCGAGGTTCAGGGCGCCGAGCGAGCTGGCGCAGGCGGCGTCGATGACGCAGTTGGTGCCGCCGAGGTCGAGGCGATTGGCGATCCGGCCGGCGGCGACATTGCCCAGCAGCCCGGGGAACGAGTTCTCCTGCCAACCGACGTATGAGTCGGCGATGTCGCGGACGACCCGCTCGGCGATGTCGTCGGCGACGCCGGCGGCCTTCAGCGCGCGCCTCCAG
>JAFANO010000533.1 GCA_019232645.1 Planctomycetaceae bacterium
TGGGCTGGTTGAAGGCGCAGCCCCGGAGCTTCTGGCGGTTCCGCCCGGACCGCACGACCAGGAACCGCCAGGGTTGCAGGTTGAAGCCCGACGGGGCGAGCGTCGCCAGGTGGAGGATCCGCTTCAAGATGTCATCCGGGACGGGACAGTCCGGGTCGAAGTGGCGCGTCGCCCGGCGTCGGGCGATCGCCTCGGGGGCCGAGAGCGGCGGCTGGCCGTCGATCCGGCGATCGGGGATCGTGGGCATGCTCATGACCTTCCTGACCGGGGTCTTTCCCATCGTCCACCCTCGGGGGATCGAGCTCGGTTGCGCCGGGGGCCTCTGGCGTCTCATTCAAAAACGAAGGGACCTGTCGTGCGAGGCACCCTCCTCGTAAGGTAAACTTCTGCCTGCCATCCGATGCGCCGATAAGGCAGGCTGAAGCCTATCCCACAGGATCACATAATAGATCGGTTGAAATCGTACGCGCCACTCCAGTGAGTCTTACCTAAATCGCACTCGCCACCCCAGTGTGTATTATCCTAAGATTCCGTCATGCCAAGGAAACGCTCCATCGGGACGCTCGGGGCCCATGCTGGAGGGTTGCGTCCCGGATTGAGTTTACGGCCCGTATCCTGAGAGAGGAATGCAAGGTGTGGGTCAACGGCGACCTGCTGTACGAATCCCTCGACCACACCAGGAGCTTCGGTGCGGGCCACTTCGCCTTCCAGCAGCACGACGCCGGCAGCAAGGTCGAGACCCGCAGGATCGAGATCAAGGAACTGCCCGACTCGGCCAAGTAACCGTAGAATCGAGGGCCGGGCCGCGCGGTGCGGCCCGCCCCTCGACGTCCGATGGGATCGAGGATGGTCCGAGCCGGGGGGCACGACGCTTATCTGTCCGAGAGGTGACGATGCCGAACCTTTGGGTCCGAAAATCGATGAACGCGCTCCAGGCCGAGGCCGAGGAGATCCACTCACATAGCCTGAAGCGGACGCTGACGGCGACCAACCTGACGATGCTTGGCATCGGCGCGATCATCGGCGCCGGCTTCTTCGTGCTGACGGGCAACGCGGCCGCCAACCACGCCGGCCCGGCCGTCGCGCTCTCGTTCGTCCTGGGAGGAGTCGTCTGCGCCTTCGCCGGGCTCTGCTACGCCGAGATGGCCTCGACCGTCCCGGTCGCCGGCTCGGCCTACACCTACGCCTACGCCACCCTGGGCGAGTTCATCGCCTGGCTGATCGGCTGGGACCTGATCCTCGAGTATGCCGTCGGCGCCACGACCGTCGCCATCGGCTGGTCGGGCTACGTCGTCAGCTTCCTCGGCAAGACCCTGGGCATCCACATCCCCCCCGCGCTGACCTTCAGCCAGTTGCCCGGGACGCGGATGATCTGGATCGCCGACGCCCTGGCCGACAAGCTCCACCTGGCGCACGGCTGGAACGTACTGGCCACCGCCCAGGGCGTGCTCGCCCAGGCCCAGGTCGATCCCTCGACCTTCCCCCAGGTCACCGCGATCATCAACCTGCCGGCCATGCTGGTCGTCGCGGCGCTGACGGCGCTGCTGGTCGTCGGCATCCAGGAGTCGGCCAACGTCAACAACGTGATCGTCGTCGTGAAGGTCGCGATCGTCCTGCTCTTCATCCTGGTGGGCATCGGTTACGTCTCGACCAAGAACTGGGGCGGCCCGTTCATCCCGCCCAACACGTCGGGCAAGTTCGGCGAGTTCGGCTGGTCCGGCATCGTCCGAGGCGCGGGGCTGGTCTTCTTCGCCTACATCGGCTTCGACGCCGTCTCGACCACCGCCCAGGAAGCGAAGAACCCCCAGCGCGACATGCCGATCGGCATCCTCGGGTCGCTCGCCATCTGCACCATGCTGTACGTGCTGGGGGCCATCGTGCTGACCGGCGTCGTCAACTACCGGCAGCTCGGCGTCTCCGACCCGGTCGCCGTCGCGATCGACGCGATCAACATGCGCTGGCTGTCGAGCCTCATCAAGCTGGGCGCGATCGCCGGGCTGACCTCGGTCGTCCTGGTGATGCTCCTGAGCCAGCCTCGGATCTTCTTCGCGATGGCCAAGGACGGGCTGCTGCCTCAGGCGGTCTCGAAGATCCATCCCCGGTTCCGCACCCCCTACCTGACGACGATCATCACGGGCCTGGTGGTCATGGTCGCCGCCGGGGTCATGCCGATCCACGTCGCGGGCGAGCTGACCTCGATCGGCACGCTCTTCGCCTTCGCGATCGTCAGCGCCGGGGTCCCGGTCCTCCGGATCACGCAACCCCACGTCGAGCGGCCGTTCAAGGCCCCGCTGGTCTGGTTCACCGCGCCGATGGGGGTGATCACCTCGGTTCTCCTGATGTCCTTCCTGCCCCGCGACACCTGGATCCGCCTGGTCATCTGGATGGCAATCGGGCTGATGATCTACTTCCTCTTTGGCATGCACCACAGCCGGCTCGGCTCGCGGGAGCCTGAGACCGACCTCGTCGAGGCCGGCTGAGTCGGGGCCGAGGGGAAGGCCGTGCACGCCGGTCGTGGGGCGGGCCAGGACATAGCCCGCCCCACGAACCACCCCCTCATTCAGAGGCGATCCGGGATCAGACCCCTGCCTCGATCCCGGCCTTCGTCGCCCGCAGGGCCGAGAGCCAGCGGATCACCGCCGAGATCAGGATCACCGCGGTGCAGACCAGGAGCATCGCGGTCAGGCCGATGTTGAGCGACCCCTTCAGGACGGCCCCCGACTGGATCATCCGGTAGAACTTGCCGGTGACCTCGTAATAGCCGGCCGTGGTGGTCGTCGTGGCCACGAAG
>JAFANO010000581.1 GCA_019232645.1 Planctomycetaceae bacterium
GGCCTCGAATCGTCTGGCCGGGGGGCTGAAGCGAACGCCGACCTGCCAGAGGAGGTCGGGCTGGTGCTTGGCGAGGAGGTACTTCATCACGACCTCGTCCGACGGCGGCATGCCGGGATCTTGGAAGACGACGCAGAGGCGCGCCTCGGGGCGAAAGGTCGTCGCATCCCAGACCTCGATCAGCCCGTGGGGCTGGCGCGGGATCCGGTAGAACTTGTCTCCGTTGCGGACCGTGACGCAGTCGCACCGGCAGAACTCGTCGAACTCCTTGGGATCGACCACGTCGCGGACCAGTTCGGCGGCGACCAGCTCGGGCACGCCCGCCTGGTAGGCCGAGGCGTCGAGGTGCATCGGCTCGTCCTCGCGCGTCGGCCGGGGGACGCTCCGGCCCTCGATGACGCGGAAGATCTCCCACTCGACGAGCCGGGCATAGCCGGCGCGGAGGGCGGGGCTGGCGATCACCAGCCGGGGGAACTGCGCGGCGGAGCGGACGACCTCGTGCGCGAAGGCGTTGGCCTCGCGCTGGAGCTTGGCCATCCAGAACCGGGGCGTCTCGGTGCGGTCGCTTTCGGAGTAGCGGAAGGGCCTCGGGCCGACGTCGGGGATCGTGACGTCGATTTCCCCGCCATCACGTTGCAATGCCCGGAGGACGGCGTCATATGTCGCCTCGCCCTGGAGGAATCGCTCGGCGACTTCAGAGTGGCCGGCGCTCTTGACGCGGACGACCCGGTAGGACGGGCGCGCGCGGAATCTCACCTCGCGCGCCCTGGGATCGACGGCACTCCGCGCGTCCGTGACGTCGATCTCCCAGCGCAGGTATCCGGTGCGGATCATGGGACCGGCCGCTCGCGCTCAGCCCCCCTGGATGGCCGGGACGAGCAGGATCTCGGGCGCCGTCGCGTCAAAGGCGCGGAGCGGCCGGGTCTGGCCGGGCCCATCGAGCCGGAAGGCGAGCCGGCCGGGCGTGAAGTTCTCGACGAAGGCGGCGGCCGCCTCCTCCACCGTCTCGGGCCGCTTCAGGTCCCATTCGGCCAGGCAAAGGTCACCATGACCCGTCTTCAGCAGTCGCAACTTCGCCATCGGGAGTTCACTCCGTTTCCTTTCCTCGTCTCGAGTCGCGTTGCGGGCAGCGATCGCCCGGCCGGAGTTTCGTATTGTAGCGACTGGCGCGGGATCGGGCCAGCGTCAAGCCCAGGCCGATCGCGCGCCAGGCGCGCTCACGCGGGGGGGTGGAAGAGGCGGCGATACCACGACAGCGCCCGCTCGAGGCGGGGCGAGTAGGGGAAGAGCTGGGGCCGGAAGCTTCGGGGGCGCCGCGTAAAGACGACCTGGGGCTGGGTGAACTCGCGCAGGCCGAGGACGCCGTGGGTCCGCCCGAAGCCGCTCGCCTTCATCCCGCCGAACGGGGCCGCGGCGTGGCCGGTGGGGGTGACCGCCTCGTTGATGGTGACGGTCCCCGCTTCGGTCCGCCAGGCGATGTCCCGGGCGGCGCGCAGGTCGCGGCCCCAGACGCTGGCCGCCAGCGCGTAGATCCCGGAGTTGGCGGCGGCGACCGCCGCGTCGGGGTCGGGGAACCCCCGGACCAGCACGACCGGGCCGAACGCGCCGGCGAGCCTCGATTCGGGCTCGGGCGTGTCGGCAAGGAGCACCGTCGGCGGATAGAACCAGCCGGGGCCGGCCGCCGGCATGCCCCCAGCCAGGACTCGCGCCCCGGCCTCGACCGCCGCCCGGACCGTCGCGTCGAACCGGTCCCGCGCCGCCGCCGAGATCATCGGCCCGAGGTCGACGTCGGCCGCGCCCGGGTCGCCGACGCGGAGGCGCCGGGCGGACTCGGCCAGCCCCTCGGCCCAGGGGTCGGGGTCGCCGACGACGTACACGCGCTTGACCGCCACGCAGGTCTGGCCGCTGCCGACGAACGCCCCCCACGTCAGGGCGCGGAGCGTCGCGTCGCGCGGCGCGTCGGGCAGCACGACCGCCGGGTCGAACCCCGAGAGCTCGGCCAGCGCCGGGATGCCCCGGCTCGCCAGCGCCTCAAGCACGCGTCGGCCGTTGCCGATCCCCCCGGTGAACATCCCCTTGTCCGGCCCCGCCTCGACCAGCGCCCCGCCGACCTCCGGGCCGCCGAAGACCGCCGCCACCAGGCCCTCGGGGAGCCCCGCCGCGTCCAGGGTCTGCTGCAACCGCAGGCCCACCAGCGACGCCAGCTCCGACGGCTTCCAGACGACCGCGTTGCCGGCGGCCAGCGCCTGCGCGATCGCCGGGGCGTTGAGGAAGACCGGGTAGTTCCAGGTCCCGATCATCCCCACCACGCCGACCGGCCGATAGCGGAGCCGCGCCGACGGGATCAGCAGGAACCGCTGCCAGCCCGCGCCGATCACCTCCTCGCCCAGGGCCCGGTGGCCGTGATCGACCGTCCAGCGGATCCCGTCGAGCGCCATGGCCATCTCCGACGACGCTTCG
The DNA here is from genome assembly GCA_019232645.1 of Planctomycetaceae bacterium. GTDB lineage: Bacteria > Planctomycetota > Planctomycetia > Isosphaerales > Isosphaeraceae > JAFANO01. The sequence continues at coordinate 2,461 of JAFANO010000581.1, forward strand.
ACCCTCGGCTTGCCGACCTCGGCGCGGATCCCGTCGGCCAAGGCGTCGGCCTCGCGGCTCAGCAGGCCCCACCAACGCTTGAGGGCTGCCCGACGCTCGCGCCAGCTCTGATCGGCCCAGCGCGCCTGCGCCCGCCGGGCGCGCGCCATCACCTCGGCCACCCGCCCGGGCGGGGTGGTGGGCACGCGGCCCAGCTCGGCCTCCGTGGCCGGGTTCCGCGCGATCAAGGGTTCGAACATCATCACGGCTGCCGTGTGCGGTGGACCTGGGTCTCGTGAGTGGATCGCGACGAATGTCCTACGGGCCGGGGGTGGAAACCGCGACAGCTGGTGCCGGCCCATCCGCGGGTTTCACGGCCCGATTCGGGTGCGGATTTACGGTCCGATCATCCTGTCCCGGGGGGAGAGATCGGGTGCGAGACCTCGGCAGAGGAGTCGCGTGGGATGATCCCCGGTTCAATGGAGTTGCGGGCCTTCCCCCGGGATTTTCAAGAGACCGGCTTCGTGACGGCGGTGGGCCCGTAGACGGTCCCGCGCC
>JAFANO010000677.1 GCA_019232645.1 Planctomycetaceae bacterium
TCGCCGCCGTCGGGCATCGCCTGTCGGGCGTTGATGAAGAGGTTCAGCAGCGCCTGCTTGAACAGGTCGACGTCGAGGAGCACGCGAGGCAGGTCGTCGGCGTAGTGGGACCGGACGATGATGCCTTGCGCCATCGCCTGCGGCTCGCAGAAGTCGCGCAACTCCTCGACGACGAGGTTGAGGTTGGTCGGCTCGAGCCGGAGGTCCTGGACCCGGACGAAGCGGAGGAAATCTTCGAGGAGGGTCTGGAGCCGCCGACCCTCGCGTCGGAGGCGTTCGATTTTCTGGAGGGCGCGGCGGTCGCGTGGGGTCTCGGGCTGCTGGAAATCCTCGGCCAGCAGATCGAGGTTGAGGCTGATCGTCGAGAGCGGATTGCGGATCTCGTGGGCCAGGCCGCCGGCGAGCTGGGCGATCTCGGCGTACTGCGCGCGGAGTCGACGGTTGATCTCGTGCTCGTCGGGGTCGCCGGCCAGGGTGGAGACGGGGGCGTCGTCGAGCGCGCCGTCCGGGTCGCTAGGGGCGATGCGATCGGCCATGAACATGGTCCGCCGGTTCGGGGAGACGAGGGAGGAGGGGGCACGCCCGGAGTTCCGGCGAGGGCCCCCCGAGACCCTGCCCAGCCTGTTGACCATCAGTCGCGATCGCGCCCGCCGCGCCCGCCGCCGGGGCCTCGGTCGCGGTCGCGGTCGCGGTCCCGATCGCGGCGGGGAGGTCCGCCGGTCCCGCGGTCGCCAGGGAGCCGCTCGGACGCGGGGTGGGCCTTGGCGTACTCGTCGGGCCGGCCGAGCTCGGCGAGCGCGGCCTTGCGGGACAGCTTGACCCGGTCCTGGTCGTCGATGGCGATCGCCTTGACGAGCATCGGGTCGCCGACCCGGCAGACATCCGTCACGCTGCTGACGTAGCCGTCGGACAGCTCGCTGATGTGGACCAGGCCGTCCTTGCCGGGCAGGATCTCGACGAAGGCGCCGAAGTCCTTGATCGAAGTGACGCGGCCCTCGTAGATCCGGCCGACCTGCACCCCCTCGGTCATCGCCTGGATCTTGTCCCGCGCCGCCTCGGCGCCGGCGGCGTCGAGGCTCGAGATCGTGACGATGCCGCTGTCCTCGATGTCGATCTTGGCCCCCGACTCGTCCTGGAGCCGCCGGATCGTCTTGCCCCCCGGGCCGATGATCAGGCCGATCTTGTCGGGGTTGATCTGGATCTGGATCAGCCGCGGCGCGTTGGCCGAGATCTCCTCGCGGGGCCGCTTGATCGACCGGAGCATGGCCCGGAGGATCTCCAGCCGGGCCTCGTGCGCCTGGTCGAGCGTCTCGCGGATGATCGCCTCGCTGATCCCCTGGTTCTTCAGGTCGAGCTGGATCCCGGTGACGCCGCGCTGGGTGCCGGCGACCTTGAAGTCCATGTCGCCGAAGTGGTCCTCGTCGCCGATGATGTCGGTCAGGAGGATGTGCCGGCCGCTGGCCTCGTCCTGGACCAGCCCGATCGAGATCCCGCCGACCGGATCGGAGATCGGCACGCCCGCGTCCATCAGGCTGAGCGTCGCGCCGCACACCGAGGCCATCGAGCTGGAGCCGTTCGACTCGAGGATGTCGGAGATCACCCGGATGGTGTAGGGGAACAGCGACGGGTCGGGCACGATGGGCGCCACCGACCGTTCGGCCAGCGCGCCGTGGCCGATCTCGCGCCGGCCGGGGCCCCGGATCGGCCGGATCTCGCCGACGGCGAACGGCGGCATGTTGTAGTCGAGCATGAACTTCTTGCTGTACTCGTCCATGATGCCGTCGATCCGCTGCTCGTCGGCGGAGGTGCCGAGGACGGTGGTGACCAGCGCCTGCGTCTCGCCCCGCTGGAACAGCGCCGAGCCGTGGGCCCGGGGCAGCAGGCCGACCTCGCAGGAGATCGGGCGGAGGTCCTTGGGCCCCCGGCCGTCAGGCCGCTTGCCGTCGAGGATCAACTCGCGGACGACCCGCTCTTCCACGCCGGTGAAGGCCGACTTGACCTGCACGGGGGTCGGCTCGCCGGTGTGCCCCTCGGGGCAGAGCTCGGCGGTGATCCGCGCGAGCAGCTCCGCGACCGCAGTGTTGCGCTCGGCCTTGCCGTGGATCTGCTTGAGCTCGCGCAGCTCGTGTCCGAAGCGTTCGTAGAGCACCTCGCGGAGCGGGTCGACCGGTGCGGGGGGCGCCTCGAACGGGGGCAGCCCCATCGCGGCGATCAGGTCGTGCTGCAGCGCGATGACCTCCTGGTTCAGGTGGTGCGCGTGCACGATCGCGTCGTGCATCTCGGGCTCGGGCAGCTCCAGGCCGAATCCTTCGATCATGACCACGGCGCGCGTCGTGCTGGCGACGACCAGGTCGAGGTCGCTCGCCTCCATCTCCTCGGCGGTCGGCAGCGTGACGAACTGGCCGTCGATCCGGCCGAGCCTCATGGCCCCGATCGGGCCGAGGAAGGGGACCCGGGCCAGCATCAGGGAGGCCGAGGCGCCGATCATCGACGGGATGTCGGGGTCGTTCTTGCGGTCGGCCGAGATCGGCCCCGCCTGGATCTGGATCTCGTCGCGGTACGACTCGTGGAACAGGGGGCGGATCGGCCGGTCGATGAGGCGCGAGGTCAGGATCTCCTTCGTGGTCGGACGCCCCTCGCGCTTGATGAAGCCGCCGGGGAACTTGCCCGCGGCGTAGACCTTCTCGCGATAATCCACGGTCAGGGGGAAGAAGTCGAGGCCCTCGCGGCCGCGGGCGGCGACGGTGGCGACCAGGCTCATGGTGTCGCCGACCCGGACCACGACCGCGCCGCTGGCCTGCTTGGCCAGGCGGCCGGCCTCCAGTGAAATCACACGACCGCCGATCGCACGCTCGACGGTGACGGGCTTCCGCGTCGCGAAAGAGATGCTTGACATGTCGTCCACCTGGTTCGGCCGACGGCGGGGCGGGGGGCCGCGATGGCTCGATGATATCTCGGCGTATCGGGATCGGACGGAAACACGTCTCCGAGCGATCCCGGGAGGGGAGAAGCCCTGGAGCGGGCCAAGGCAGGTCAGACGCCAGGGCCCCGAGAAGCCGCCCGAGGGCGGGGCGTTCGCGGGACCCGGAGGAGAGGACCGGCCGAGGCAATTGGTCGTGGCCGGCCGATTACTTGCGGATACCCAGGCGGCCGATCACTTCAAGATAGCTCTTGCGATTGTGGAGCCGCAGATATTTCAGCAGGCTCGACCGTTTCGACACCATCATCAGCAGCCCGCGGCGGCTGGCGTGGTCTT
>JAFANO010000688.1 GCA_019232645.1 Planctomycetaceae bacterium
CCTCCAGCGCCGCCATCTTCTCGGCGACGAAGAGGACCGACTTGCCCCGGCCGATCGCCTCGGCGATCAGGTTGGTGATCGTCTGCGACTTGCCCGTGCCGGGCGGCCCCTGGATGACCAGGTTGCGCCCCCGGTTCACGTCGAGGATGGCCAGCGTCTGCGAGCTGTCGGCGTCGACAACCAGGTTGCTCTGCGACGGCTCCAGGAAGGCGTCGAGCGGCACGTCCTCCGCGATCGCGTTTCTGGGCTCCTCCTCCGCCGCGAAGCCGCCGTGGAGCAGCGCCCCGAGGATCTGGTGCTCGCTCGGCCTGGCGTCGGGGGGCCAGCGATCCTCGTCGAGGTCGTGGTACATCAGGAACTTGCCGAACGAGAAGAACCCGAGCACGACCGACTCGCGATCGACCGCCCAGCCCGGCCGGCCGGCGACCGCCGCGGCGACGTCGTCGAAGTAGCGGCCGACGTCGAGCACGGCGGACTCGGGCGGCTCGGGAAACGCGACCTCGAAGTCGGCGCGGAGCTTCTCGGCGAGCGAGAGGTTGACCTCCAGGTCCTCGTCGCTCGGCCGGATCCGGAACCGCTCGCGGGCGCTCGAGCGTTCCAGCTCGACCGGGATCAGCAGCAGCGGTGCGCGGAGGACGCTCCGAGAGTCGGCGCGCGTCGACCAGTGGAGCATCCCGAGGGCGAGGAAGAGCGTGTTGACCCCCTGCTCCTCGAGCGACGTCCGCGCGGCGTGGAAGATCGCCAGCAGCCGCGACTGCAACTGGTCCGATGGCAGTCTCGTCTGGAGCTTGAGGTCGGCCTGGCTCGCCGCGACCCGTCCCGACGCCTCCTCGGGCTGCGCCAGCGCCCCCGCCCCCCCGGCCTCGACCCCCGGCGCCGGCAGGAAAGCCATCCGCTTGCCCTCGTGGACGAGCGTCTGGAACAGTTGCGCGGGGGACTCGCCGACGACCTCCAGCCCCCGGGCCCTCGGCCGGTAATTCAGGAGCGGGTTCCGCAAGCTGAGGTCGAGGAGGTCCCTCCGATCGGCCTCGAGCCGGGCACTGACGGCACTGGCGGCATTCGACATGATATGGCGGCGACCTCCCCTGGCGCACGCTCGGCGCGGGGCCCCATCCCTCCTTGCCCCCGACCGGCCCACCGGCCTTCGTATCCGGTTTCGCCGGGATCTTCAAGACGGACCCCGGCGAAGCGGCTCCCCGGGCCCGGGAGTCGCCTGGAAACCCAGAGGCGGGCCGATCTCTGGACAGGGAGGCGCGGGCCCCCGGCTTGAGATCACCAGAGATCGTGTCCAGCGAACCGCCATCTACCATCCTGGCATCGGCCAACCCTCCTCACGAGACCGTGGGCGTCTTGAGATACAGGATGGCCAGCGGCGGGAGCTTGAGCGACAGGTGGTAGGGCCGACCCGCGTGCGGCTCGTGCCTGGCCCAGACGCCCCCCTCGTTGCCCACGTTCGAGCCGCCGTAGATGTCGGCGTCGGTGTTGAGGATCTCGCGGTAGTAGCCCCCGCTGGGGACGCCGATCTTGTAGTTGTGGCGGACGACGGGCGTGAAGTTGCTGACGACCACCATCGAGTCGTTCGGGTCCTTCGCCCGTCGCAGGAAGGCCAGCACGCTGTTCTCCCAGTCGTGCAGATCCAGCCACTCGAAGCCCTGCCACTCGAAGTCGACCTCGTAGAGCGCGGGGTTGGACCGGTAGATCGCGTTCAGGTCGCAGACCAGCTTCTGGATCCCCTGGTGGTCGCGCCACTGGAGCAGGTGCCAGTCGATGCTCTCGTCGTGCTTCCACTCGCGCCATTGCGCGATCTCGTCGCCCATGAACAGGAGCTTCTTGCCCGGGTGGCCGAACATGTAGCCGTAGAGGAGCCGGAGGTTGGCGAACCGCTGCCAGAGGTCGCCGGGCATCTTGTCGAGGAGCGAGCCCTTGCCGTGCACCACCTCGTCGTGCGACATCGGCAGCAGGAAGTTCTCGGTGAAGGCGTAGATCATGCTGAAGGTCAGCGAGCCGTGCTCGTACTTGCGATAGACCGGGTCCTTCGACATGTATTGGAGCGTGTCGTTCATCCAGCCCATGTTCCACTTGATGCTGAAGCCGAGGCCGCCGAGGTAGGTCGGCCGCGAGACGCCCGACCAGCTCGTCGACTCCTCGGCGACGGTCAGGACGCCGGGGTGCTCGCGGTGGCAGA
>JAFANO010000014.1 GCA_019232645.1 Planctomycetaceae bacterium
GCGTCGACGACCGACAGTGTCGAGGCGGAGGCCTGCTTGACCACCGGCAGGTAGACCGACTTGCGGCCGTTGACCAGCGCGTAGCCAACCGGGATATCCGTCGCGTCGGCCACCGTGCCGACGTCGCGGATGTAGACGTTCTGGCCGAGCTTCAGGGGGATGTTCCGGAGCTCCTGCGGGTCGAGGACCATCGAGTTGCTCGGCACCACCGCGAGCTGGTCCTTGATCGTCACGTTGCCGGACGGGCTGATGTAGTTGCCGCGGTCGATCGCGTCCACGACGTCCTGGGGCGAGAGGTTGTAGGAGCGCAGGCGGTCGGGGTCGACGTTGACGACGATCGTCCGGATGTTCCCGCCGAACGGCGGCGGGGACGAGATGCCCGCCAGGCCCGAGAACATCGTCCGGACCCGGTACAGCGCCAGGTCCTGGAGCTGGCCGACGGACCGCGTCTTGCTCTCGAAGACGAGGTAGCCGACCGGCAGGCTCCCCGCGTCGAGCCGGACCACGTACGGCGGCAGCGACCCGACGGGCATGATCGACAGCGCCCGGTTGCAGTAGGCGACCGTCTGGGCCGTCGCCTCGGCCATGTCGGTCCCCGGCTGGAAGTACAGCTTGAGCATCACCATGCTCTGGATCGACCGGGACTCGACGTGCTCCACGCTGTTGACGTACTGGAAGAACAGCTCGTACTGGTTGGTGATCAGCCCCTCGATCTGCTTGGGGTCCATCCCGCCGTAGTTGTGGATGACGTACAGGACCGGCTGGTTCAGCGACGGGAAGATATCCTTCTGCATCCGGACGATGCCGTAGAGGCCGCCCAGGCCCAGCGCGAGCACCAGCATCATCACCGTCACGGGCCGGCGGAGTGCGAAGACGATGGGGTTCATCGTGACCTCGGCGGGCGAGCCTCGAGCTTCCATGCCCCTGCACCGTCGGGCTGCATCCATGCTGGGCGGGCTGCGATGGCGACCGTTCCACGACGCAACACCATCATTTTAGAGGACATGACAAGATCATGCCCACGGTGGCCTCATGGCGGTCCACCCCACATCCACCGCGACCAGGTCCAGAGTGGCCGCTCGCGGAGTCACGGAGCCACGGCCGCTGGGAGTGGAACCGGAGCCGGGGCCGGCGCAGGGGCGGCCTGGGACGTGACCCACTGGGCCGGCTGGCCGAGGGCGCGGTAGACCTCGAACTGGGCGACGTTGTACTCGCCGATGGCGAAGGCATACTGCTCATAGGCGGTGTTCAGCGCGATGATCGCGGCGACGACTTCCTGGGGGCGGACGATCAGGCGGAGCAGCTCGCCGGCGGGCCGCGCCGTCTCGCGCAGGCCGATGAAGTTCTTGTCGGCCGACTCGATCGCCTGGCGGACGCCCTCCTCCGTCTCCACCACCCGGACCCGCGCGGTCTGCAGCCGGGCGACGGCCTGCGAGACCTCCGACTTGACCCGGAAGACGGTCCGCGTCAGCTCGATCGCGGCGACCTCCTGCTCGGCCCGCCGCTGCCGGATCCGGCCGACGTTGCCGATCCCCCCGTTCTGCAACTGCCAGACCGCGGCGACCTCGATGTCGAGGCGGGAGCCGTTGGAGTTCAGCAACCCGTTCGGGCCGGAGGAGAGGTTGCCGGCCGCGAGCAACCCCGTGGTCGTGGCCGGGCTGATGACGACCAGGTTCGGCAGGAGCGGGCGCGTCTTCTCCTGGCGCAGGAGCTGGATCGCCGCGGCGACCAGCTCCTGCCGCGAGGCGATCTCGGGGCGGCTGTTCAGCGCGATCGGCATCAGCTCGTCGGGCGACCGCTCGTCGGGGACGAACGTGATCTGGAGGAACGGCGGCTCGATCGGCTCGAGCAGCGTGGCCGGGTCGAGCAGGAGGACCTCCGCCAGGCGCGCGCTGGCGACCCGCCAGTCGCGGATGTCGACCTGCTGCGTCTGCCGCAGGCTCTGGAGCTCGGCCTGCGCCCGGTTGATCTCCAGCGGCGGGATCAGGCTCGGGGCCAGCCCCTTGGCGAAGTTCACGAGCAGCTCGGCCCTCACGATCGTCGCCCCGACGCCGAGCAGCCTCCCCCGCGCCGCCTGCAGGTCGAAATAGGCCTGCGCGACCGCGAACAGGACATCGTTCCGGGCGGCCTGGAGGTCGGCTCGGCGCGAGGCGACCACCCGACGCGCCGCGAGCGGGGCGAAGATGGCGTCGGCGAGCCCGACCGCGAGGCTGGGGCCGCCGCCGACGAAGAAGCTCTGCCTCCCCTTCCGGAAATTTGGGCCCGTGAAGATGTTCTGCTGGACGCCGTCATGCCGGAAGTAATCGACGCCCCCGTTGATGTTGGGGACCCAGAGGGCCTTGGCCTGGAGTAGCAGGGCGAGCGCCTGCTCGACCTGCGCCGTCGCCGCGGCGATGTCGAGCGGCCGGACCCCGGACAGTTGCATCGCGGTCGCGAGATTGATCGGGAGGCCCTGCGGCACTTGCGCATCCATCCCGCCCACGGGGAGCCCCACCCCCGCCGGGCCGGGGATCGGTTGGGGGGCAGGAGGCGGGGGTGGTGCCAACCGATCCGGAGAGGCGGGGGACGCTGGTCGGCCTCCCGGGGCCGAGGCTCCCGGCAGGTCTTCCAGTGCGGCTGGCAGCGAAGCCGTCTGTGCAGGCCCGTCGTGGCCGACCAGCGACGCCCACAGCGCGATCGGCAACAGCCAGCGATGATCGCGTCTCCGACGCATGATCCCCTCCGGATCCTGGAGATGGGGATTTATCAACGATAGGGAAGGCTGGGTTTCCTGGCTGAGTTTGAGGGATCTCGGGAAGCTGGGACAATTCCGAATCATCCAAGGTCATCATCGGCCTCAGTACAGGCACTGCCTGAGCGAATTTGCGGATGACGACACCCGGATGCCTCGAATTCATCAATAAGTAACTCAGCGCAGTCGGTTCGGGTCGTCGAGTCCGTGAAGATGCACCACACCCCCCGGAGCGAGGCCGTCCACGACATCCACAACGCACCCAGGCAGATGGTGCGTCATCAAAGACTCGACGCACCCCACCCGGCTCTCCCGAGGACCGCGACAAAGAGGGTCATCGCAGGGAGCAATTCCCCGGGGCCTGAAATTCCTGGGGTCCGCGGGCGGCATGCTCAGTGTCGATTGGGGTAGAACCGAATGGCACCAGGATAACGCAAGCTCTTTCCTCTGACTGAAGTGCGTTGACGATTCGATCGTCTCTGATCCTATGCCGCAACCGTTCATCGGTCGTTGCTGGACCCGGGCGTTCGGTCGTGTCCTACAGTTGGATACATGGGACGACCGAAGGCATCGAACGTCAAGAAGGACGGCTATGGAGCCAACCTCGGCTTCGAGGAGAAGCTGTGGCAGGCATCCGACAAGATGCGCGGCCACATGGACGCGGCGGAGTACAAGCACGTCGCGCTCGGACTGATCTTCCTCAAGTACATCTCCGACGCCTTCCAGGAGCGGTACGACGCCCTGGGCCAGGAAGAGCACACCGACCCCGAGGACCGCGACGAGTACACCGCCGAGAGCGTCTTCTGGGTGCCCCCGGATGCCCGCTGGGCGAATTTCCAGGCCGCCGCCAAGCAGCCGACGATCGGCAAGATGATCGACGACGCGATGGTCGCCATCGAGAAGGAGAACCCGTCGCTCAAGGGGGTCTTGCCCAAGGACTATGCCCGGCCCTCGCTTGACCAGCGCCGCCTCGGTGAGCTGATCGACCTGATCGGCACGATCGAACTCGTCGAGCGGGACGCGCGGGACCTGTCCGACCAGCACCGGGGCCACCGCTCGAAGGACATCCTCGGCCGGGTCTATGAGTACTTCCTCGGCAAGTTCGCCAGCGCCGAGGGGAAGGCCGGGGGCGAGTTCTACACGCCACAGGCGGTCGTCAAGCTCCTGGTCGAGATGATCGAGCCGTACAGAGGGCGCGTCTACGACCCCTGCTGCGGCTCAGGCGGGATGTTCGTGCAGTCGGAGAGGTTCGTCGAGGCCCACGGCGGTCGGCGGTCAGACCTGTCGATCTTCGGGCAGGAGTCGAACCCGACGACCTGGAAGCTCTGTAAGATGAACCTGGCGATCCGGGGCATCGACAACAACCTCGGGCCGCACCACGCCGACACGTTCCACCACGACCTGCACAAGGACGTGAAGGCCGACTACATCCTGGCCAACCCTCCGTTCAACGTCAGCGACTGGGGCGGCGAGCGGCTCCGCGAGGACGCCCGTTGGAAGTTCGGTGCCCCGCCGCTCGGAAACGCCAACTACGCCTGGGTCCAGCACATCGTCCACCACCTCGCCCCGAACGGCGTCGCCGGGTTCGTCCTGGCCAACGGTTCGATGTCGTCGAACCAGTCGGGCGAAGGGGAGATCCGCCGGGCGCTCGTCGAGGCCGACCTGGTGGACTGCATGATCACCCTGCCAGGGCAGTTGTTCTACACCACGGCGATCCCGGCCTGCCTCTGGTTCCTGGCCCGCGGCAAGGCCAACAGCAAGTTCCGCGACCGCCGGGGCGAGACGCTGTTCATCGACGCCCGCAAGCTCGGTCGGCTGGTCGATCGGACCCACCGCGAACTCTCGGACGACGAGATCGCCCGGATCGCCCGCGCCTATCACGCCTGGCGGGGCGAGAAAGAGGCGGGCCAGTACGAAGACGTGCCGGGGTTCTGCAAGGACGCGAAGAAGGACGAGATCGCCGCGCACGGCTACGTGCTGACGCCGGGCCGATACGTCGAGGCTGAGGATGTCGAGGATGATGGCGAGCCCTTCGAGGAGAAGATGGGGCGGCTCGTGGCGAAACTGGAGGAGCAGCTCGCCGAGGCGGCGCGGCTAGAAACGCTGCTCCGGTCCAACATGCGGGGGTTGGGTTATGTTGTCTGAAAGGTGGATGCCGACTACGCTCGGCGAGTGCGCCGATTGGATCTCTGGCAGCACCCCGTCGAAAAATCGCGCATCGTACTGGGATGGATCAATCCCCTGGATCTCGGCCAAGGACATGAAGCAGTTCCGGCTGTACGATTCGGAGGACCACGTTACGGATCTCGCGATTCAGGATGGTACCCGGATCGCACCTGAGGGTTCAATCCTCGTGCTCGTTCGCGGGATGACGCTACACAATGATTTGCCAATATGCTTATGTACTGCAAAAATGACATTTAATCAGGATGTGAAAGCATTACGGCCCAAGCCTCATGTATGGGGGGAGTATCTAGCGTACTGGTTGCTCGCGAACAAGCCGTTCCTGCGCACTCTGGTCGATTCAGCATCCCACGGTACGGGACGCATCCATACCAACATCCTCCAAGGGGTTGAACTCAACCTTCCCTCGTTCGACGAGCAGAGGGCCATAGCTCGCGTCCTTGGCGCGTTGGACGACAAGATCGACCTGAGCCGCCAGATGAACGAGACGCTGGAGGCGATGGCCCGGGCG
>JAFANO010000079.1 GCA_019232645.1 Planctomycetaceae bacterium
CGTGGCGCGGCTCTCCCGGAGCGGGAATCGGCTCACGGGGCTCGCGGACTCGGATCATAGGTAATTACCATATCACGCCGGAGCATCGTTGGCCATTGCGATCCGCCCGATCCATCGGCCGGGCGGCCGCCTTCAATTCAATCGGCCCGCCCCTTCCTGATCGGATTCCATGTCCTTCATCCGTTCGCGGAGACCATCGCGTCGAACGATAAGCCGGACTTCCGGGGACGCCGCGATGCCTCCTCCTGCCCCGCGGAGCGATCGACACTACCGAAATCCCAAATCGGACGTCTCCTCGCATGAAGTGGACGCGGCGCGGGCGGTCACGACGGACGGAGGGAATACCGCTCCTGACGTGTCCCCGAACGAAGCGAAGGTGGCAGCGGATGTCTTCCCGAGCGGGTCCCGGCGGCGGTCCGGGATAAATTGAACGCCACGGCGAATACACTCGAGGAATCGAACGGGATGAGGGCTTCGAAACGATCTTTCAATTAAGCTTAATTGATGAGGGGTCCGGTTTCAACCAAAGACCGGCTTGGCCCGGGCCCTCCGCGCTCGTGCACCAAGGAGTCGTGCCGTGTTCACGCCACTAATAATCGATGGGACATTCCAGTGGGCCCAACTGTCGCCGTCCGCGTTCCCGGGCGGGGTCGTCTGGGTCATCGCGTCCGTGGTGGGTCTGATCGTGCTGTCCGAGGCGCTGGGGATCCGTTACATCGCCAACAACCGCGTTGGGATCGTCGAGAAGCTCTGGTCGCCCCGGGGCTCGGTGCCCGAGGGCCGGATCATCGCCCTCAACGGCGAGGCGGGGTTCCAGGCCGACGTGCTCCGCGGCGGCCTTCACTTCGGGTACTGGCGCTGGCAGTTCCGGATCCACAAAGTGTCGCTGGTGACCGTGCCCCAAGGGAAGATCGGCTACGTGTACGCGCGCGACGGCGAGCCGCTCCCTCCCAACCAGACGTTGGGCAAGGTCGTTGCGTGCAACAACTTCCAGGATGCGCGGTCGTTCCTCATGGGCGAGCAGGCGGGGCCGGAGGCTGAGGCGGCGCTCGGCCAGCGCGGCCGGCAACGGGCGATCCTCCGCGAGGGCGTCTACGCCCTCAACCTGGCGCTGTTCATGGTGATCACCGATGATGCCGTCTACCGCCTCGACCTCGGCGGCCAGCGCGAGTTGAAGACCCTGGTCAACTGGCAGAACGAGCTGAACGAGGTCGCCGGCTTCGTGCCGGTCGTCATCGGCGGCCCGATCGAGGCCCCCGACCCGCTCAACCCGGGCAAGACGATCCTGGTCGACAGCATCGGGATCGTCAGCGTGCAGGACGGGCCGTCGCTGGAGCCCGGCGAGATCATCGCGCCGGCCGTCGGCACCGACCGCAACGACAAGAACTACCACAACAACTACCAGGACACCGAGGCCTTCCTCCGCGCCGGGGGGCGCCGGGGGCTGCAGTACGTACCGCTGACCGACGGCACCTACTTTATCAACCGCTGGTTCGCGACGATCGAGTCGATCCCCAAGACGGTCGTTCCGATCGGTTACGTCGGCGTCGTCGTCAGCTACTACGGCCAGGCCGGCCGCGACCTCTCGGGCGAGAAGTTCCGCCACGGCGAGCGGGTCGGCGAGGACGAGCGGGGCGTCCGCGCGCGGCCCCTGGGGCCGGGCAAGTATCCCTTCAACACCTACGCCGGCAACATCATCCTCGTGCCCACGACGAACTTCGTCCTGCACTGGGTCACCGGCCGGACCGAGACGCACCGCTACGACGAGAGCCTGCGCTCGATCGACCTGGTGACCAAGGACGCCTACGAGCCGCTCCTGCCGCTCTCGGTGGTGGTGCACATCGACTACCAGAAGGCCCCGAGCGTCATCCAGCGGTTCGGCGACGTCAAGAAGCTGATCACCCAGACGCTCGACCCCATGCTCAGCGCCTTCTTCCGCGACGTGGCGCACAAGAAGACCATGCTCCAGCTCCTGCAGGAGCGCGACGAGATCCAGCAGGAGGCGCACGCGGAGCTGCGCCGCAAGTTCAGCGAGTTCGACATCGAGTGCGTCGACGTGCTCATCGGCAAGCCCGACACGGCCGAGGCCGGGGGCAAGATCGAGACCCTGCTCGAGCAGTTGCGGCTGCGGCAGCTCTCCATCGAGCAGATCGAGACCTTCCAGCGCCAGGTGGCCGCGGCCGAGAAGCTCCGGGGCCTGAACGAGGCGCAGGCGCAGGCGGCGATGCAAACCTCGCTGACGAACTCGCTGGTGCAGGTCCGGATCGCCGAGAACGAGGGCGAGGCCGCGCTGGTCCGCGCCCGCAAGCAGGCCGAGCAGATGGTCGTCACGGCGCAGGCCGAGAGCCAGCAGCGCGTCTTGGCCGGCCGCGGCGAGGGCTCCCGCCTGCTCCAGATCGGCCTCTCCGAGGCCTCGGTCCTGCTCCGCAAGATCCAGTCGTTCTCCGACCCCCGGCTGTACGCCCTTTCGCTCGTCGCCGAGCAACTTGCCCACAGCGCCCAGCCGCTGGTCCCCGAGCGCGTCTTCGTCGCCGGCACCAACGGCACCTCCGCCGACGGCCACGGCGACGCGGCCAGCTCGGGCCTGCTCGGCTTGCTGATCAACCTCCTCGTGGCCGAGAAGTCCGGCTTCCAGGTCTCCGACACCGGCGCGACCTCGGCCCTGCAAGAGTTCGCCGACCGGATGGCCAGGCAGGCCATGGAAGCGATGCAGCAAGCCGTCGAGTCGAAACCGGTGCCCTCCAACGGCTCCCACCTCCCCGACACCACCGGCCCCTCGGGACCGACCGTGGCCACGGTCACCCCGGGCTGAGCCGATTCGCCAAGTGGAAATCGAGACGGCCGAGGCGAGTTGCGGGCCTCGCCACGGCCGTCGTCGACTGAAATCATACCAATAAATTCAATATTTTCCTGGGTTTTCGAGCATGGTCCCCGAAAATCTGCAATAGTCGAGCTCAGACGGCGGAGGGGACCGTCGGGGACAATTCATCGAGTAACGAGTTGAGCCGCGTCGCGAACACCTCGACCCACCGCTCGCTGTTATGCCGTTCGAGGACGATCTCGTAACCCCGCGTCGCCTGCGCATCGGCCTCCTCCGGATGTTCCAGCAGGTGGACGATGGCTTTCCGTAAGCCGGCGGGGTCGCCCGGCTCGACGGTCGTGACGATCCCCGGTGTCTCGACATAATCGCGGAGCCCTTCGGTCCTGGTGACGATGACCGGCCGCCGGCAGGACATGGCCTCCAAGATCGTGGTGATCCCGCCCGGGTACTTGTTCGGGAAGAGGCTGACGACCACCAGGTCGGCGTCGCGGTAGAGCCGCACCAACTCCAACCAGTCGTAATACCGAGCGGACATGTTGGCCGGCAGCGGCTCGGGGAACGCCCGCTTCATGACGGCCGCGTCCTTCGAGTAGCCGGTGACCCTCACGTCGACATCGAGGTCCCGGGTCGCCTCGGCGAGGGTGCGATAGTCCCGCTGCTCGAGCCCGGCGCTCGCGATGATCGGTCGCCGTTTCTCGGTCGTGGCGGGGCCCGGCGTGAAGAAACGGGTGTCGGTCTGCTCAACAGAGGGAAGGAAGAAGAGGCGCCGCTCGGGCAGATGCAACGCGCGCCGGAGGAAATCGGCCTGGATCGAGGTATTGGTCACGAAGAGGTCGACCCGGTCCGCGATCCGGAACAACCTCAAGGCCGCGCGGCCGCGGGGCCGCATGACGTTGTGGAAGAAGGAGACGATCCTGGGACGATCCCGCCTGGCACCGCAGAGCGCCGCGACGGGGATGCCCACGTCTTCCCCCGAGCAGAAGACCAGGTCATCCCCACCGAGCTGACCCGCGAGCGTGCGGGCCATCGCCCAGTGCTGGGGTCCGCCCGCGATCCTGGCGCGGACCCTGTCGAACGGCCGGATCGGATCCCCTCCCGGCATGTGGACTTCCGCACCCAGCCGCTGGGCCAACGTCCAAAACACGTGCCTCGGGCCCTTCGCCGCCCTGGCGTCTCGGTCGAAGGCCGCAAAATCCCAGGATTTCCCCAGGGCCAGGTGATAGTTCATGAGGGCTCCGCGACGAAGCACGGCTTCAGAGGACACACGAGGATCCGGCGGATGCGCTCGCCTTCGGCGTTCCTTCCATCCCCTCGGCGACAGGCCCACGCCTTCGAGGCATGCCGACCGGCCGATCCGCGACACCGGGCATGATCAGGACGTCACGCACGGCGAGGCGAGACGGAGCATTCTCCGCGAGGATGAGATGTCGAGAGATCACCGGCGCCGATCGCGAGCTCACCCGCTCGCGTGCGACTCGGCCATGCTATCCCGAGACCGGGCGATCGTCCTGGCCAGCCAAACCAGTCGTCGGGTCGATCGCGGTGTCAAGCCATCGAGCACTCGCTTCATTCTTTCGAAACATCTCCTAGCGGTCGCCAGTCAGTGAGCTCCCGGTCAATGCCTGGGGTGAGCGTCTGTGCCACTTGAAAGTGTCATGGACGCGATTGTCATATAGGCAAAAATTCACAGCTTTCTGGCTCGCACTGCTTGACATTGCCCTTGGGATCTCTTGACCACCCCGTGCACAGACTGGCGGCCGCGAGGAAGCAATTTCCGTCGACGGCTCCAACCAGACCTCCTCACACCACACGATGCCCGGGGCGGCCGGCCGGCGTCATCATACCTGAATCCTCAAGCCGAGTGCAACGCCACCGGATCGCAACGTTTGAGAAATCAGAAATTTATATTTTGATATCATGATCCGTGCGGATGCGTGCGGCCGCCGCCCGGGCCCTCGCTGCCGGCGGCTCAAGCCCACAACGACCACGCGCCCGCCAATAACACGTCCGCGGCGATCAAGGCATTGGTCGTGGCGTGCGCCAGGACGGCATCAGAAAGCTTCCCCCGCCGGGAGAGCGCCAGCGCATAGAGCATGCCCGCCAGCGTCCCGGCGAGCCAACGGCCATTATGGAGAGTCCCGAACAGGACCGAAGACACGAGGACCGAGGACAAGCGGAATTGGCCGGGGGGCACGTCCCGGAAGTCGGCCGTGATCAGCCGAGGAATCAGGTAGCCCCGGAATGCCAGCTCCTCGGCCAGAGGCACAGTGATGACCGCGCCGATCACGCGGAAGGTCAGCCAGATCCCAGCCCCCACCCTCGACAGACCTCCCAAGCCCACCTGCAGGTCGGTCGCCGCGGTGGAGTGGGACGGGGCAGGACCGAGGGCCAACCAGAGCGCGAACACCACGGCCCCGAGCCCGACCGCCTGCCACGACCAGGCCCATCGTAACCCGGTCGTTTCATGACGGAAGGCCCAGAGGACCCCGGCCACCGCCAGCACGCGCAGCGGGTAGAGCCGGTCAAACCCGCTCGAGAACGCCCCGGTGAGGGTCGCGGTGGCGACACCGGCGAACAGGGGGGCCAGGAACGCGGCTGTGGGGTTCCCGCGCCCGGCCGGACGGGGGGACGGTCGGTCCCCGGTGAGAAGCGACCGATGATGCGAGGCCGCGACCAGACCCAGCCCCACGGCAATGAAGAACAGCCACCCGGCCAGGGAGTGGAACCCCTTGAGCGCCACGTCACGCGAGACCTCGGTACCGACGACCACGAGCGCCGCGATCCTCGCCGCGTTGGACACCCAGATGAGCGCCGTCCCGATGGGGAGGAGCAGGAAAGCCCGGGGGAAGCGTAGCTCCCGCCGGAACAGCCAGAGATAGATGCCCAGAAAGAGCCAGATCAGGCCGATGCCTTCGTAGCCCGAGCAGGACGGTGCAATCCGGACCGTGAAGGTCGGGGTCCCTACGACGAGGTTGTCAGGCCGGCAGACGACGCTCGGGTAGATCAGGCCGAGGAGGGCGCGGACAAGCCGGAAGGTGGGTCGGCAGAGCGGTTGCCAGAGCCCCTCCGAGGCTTGACCAGCGAGACCGACGGCGGCGCCGGCCGCGATCCCCGTCACCAGCGCGCCCCGGCCGCGCTTGGCCAGCGGCGCCCAGAGGCGGGGTGGGAGCATCACCGCGGCCCAAGAGGCGAGGGTCACCAGCCCCGAGGCCACCCAAAACGCGATCCAGCCGGCCGGATGGGAGGAGGACCTCACCTCCGGGCCCAAGACCATCGCCGTCAGCCGGCAAAAGACGGCGAATGCGACCAGATGGCCGAGGAGCAGGGGCCACCATCGGTGCGGCGAATTGTGGGGCACCGACCAACGCCACACCTCGCCGCGCCACCGCGCAGCCCCTACGAGCAGTGTTGCCGCCGCTGCGGCAGCACCCAGCCTGGGGACATCCCCCGCGTGCCCGAGCAGCTCCACCCACCACCGATGATCGCCGTCGCGCTTCCCCGCGTCAAAGCGGGCGTCTCCACTGAAGCAGGCCGTGAGGATCAGAACCTCGGCCACCAGGAGTGCGATCCAGGCCGACCAGCGGATTGACACGGGTGTGACCTCTGAGTTGGGGACCGGAGGACGAAATTTCGGATCACTCGGCCTGCACATGCCTGAAATCTGGGGCCTCGAAGAGGAGCCAGTTTCCGGCTTGAATTGAGGCCTCAAACAAGCGAGGTCCGAGGTATTGACATCGTATTGACAGTACCTCGAACACCTGGAAATCAAGGGCGAAACGAATCGAGGGAATTAAGTAAGGCGCTCACTCGAAATCGACACCACGCTCCGAATTCCTTCGAAGCGCTTTCTCCTTGATCCTTGAGAGCAAGGGCCCAATCCCACTGTCAGCTTGACGTCAATTGTACCCTACCTCGCTTGTTTAAGGTTTAGGGTGACATCAATCAGATGTCACACCCACTGGACACGTCTATTTCCTGCGGAACCGGTCGGTCAGGATCAACGTTCCGCTGACCAGGAGCGTCATCGCACCGGAAAGCGCACCGGGGTCGATTTCCGGGGCACCACCACCTCCACCACCGCCGCCTCCCCAGCCGCCGCCGCCCCAGCCGCCGCCACCACCGCCGCCAGGGTGGCCTCCGCCGCCGCCGCCGCCCCAGCCGGGGCCGGGGCCGTGGCCGTGGTCGGCCATCGCGGGACTGCTGAGCGCGAGCAAAACGAGCAGAAAACCGCAAAACTTCCGGACGATCGCGCTGGACTTTGACGCCGGCGTGCGCCATCTCGATTTCATGTGTGCTACTCCTTAGAGCTAGGCTGAGTTGATGACTCCCACGCTGGACTTTGAGGCCGGCGTGGGCCATCTCGGTTTCATGTGTGTTACTCCGTAGAGCTAGGTTGAGTTGATGACTCCCACAAGAATAATAAATTTCCTGAGAGTCGGGATTACAACCAGGAATCGGGTGAGGGCACCAGGATGGGCGAAAATATGGTTCATCCGGAGGAAGCGTTTGTTAAAATTATTTACATAGTTATATTTATAATAAAGTTTAATATTTTGTTTCATGGATCGCCAGGACCTTAAAGCTTGGAGAACTCCTTATCCCGGAATCCATAGGCTTGCCGTTTCATCGACTTGATCGTTTTATTCGTTCCCTCCAATGGACCAGATGTGATCATCACGTCGTAGTAGGCCAACAGCCCACCATAGTGGACCCTGAAAACCGGACCACCGGCCAAGCTACTCCGATGGCCCAGCAAAGGGGTGAGATGGCAGGCAAGCGGAAGGTCCATACGGCGGCGTTCAAGGCCCGGGTCGCCCCGGCTCCCCTCAAGGGGGATCGCACCGTCAACGAACTGGCCGGGCAGTTCGACGTCCACCCGACGCTGATCCACGCCTGGAAGGAGCAGCTCTTGGCCGGGGCGGAGGCGATCTCCACCAGGCCGAGCTCTTCGAGCCGATCGGTCGGCTCCAGATGGAACTGGAGTGGCTCCAAAAAAGATGAGTTCTTTACGTGAGCATGTGATTTCAATGATCGACGGCGGCCATCCGGCCCTGAGCGTCCGCCGCGAGTGTGAACGGCTCGGCCTGAACCGGTCGAGCCTCTACTACGAGCCGGCCGGCGCGACGGCCGAGGACCTGCGGCTGATGCGGCTGATCGACGAGCAGTACACGCGCCAGCCCGTCTACGGCAGCCGGCGCATGGCCGTGTGGCTGAAGGAGGACTGTGGCGAGCCGGTCAACCGCAAGCGGGTGCAGCGGCTGATGCGCCTCATG
>JAFANO010000110.1 GCA_019232645.1 Planctomycetaceae bacterium
TCGGTCGCCGCCGGCTATCGCGAGCGGGCCATCGCCGTCGTCCTGTCCGGCTCGGGCAGCGACGGCTCGATGGGCGTCCGCGCGATCAAGAAGATGGGGGGGACGGTCATTGCACAGGATGAGGAGACGTCGGAGTATTTCGGGATGCCGGGGGCGGCCGTCAACACGGGTTGCGTCGATTTCATCCTCCCGCTCGATGAGATCGCACCGGCGCTGATGACGCTGGTGAGGTCCGGAGGTGGTGAATGAACGATGCGAGTGAACTCCAGAGGCAGCGAATGAACAAGGACGAGGGCCGGCCGGAAGACGATCCCGAATTCGAGATCCTCCTGGACTACCTCCACCGGAGCCGCGGGTTCGACTTCACCGGGTACAAGCGCCCCAGCTTGATGCGGCGGATCAACAAACGGATGTTCGAGATGGGCATCCAGGGCTACAGCAACTACGTCGATTACATGGAGGTCCACCCCGAGGAATTCCGGGCCCTGTTCGACACGATCCTGATCAACGTCACCGCCTTCTTCCGCGACGCCTCGGCCTGGGAGCTGCTCAGTCAAGAGGTCCTCCCCCGGATCCTGGCGGGCAAACCGGAGGGTGGGTCGATCCGGGTCTGGTGCGCCGGCTGCGCCTCGGGCGAGGAGGCATACAGCCTGGCGATGGTCCTGGCCGAGGCCCTGGGCGTCGAAGCCTTCCGCGACCGGGTCAAGGTCTACGCCACCGACGTGGACGAGGAGGCGCTGACCAAGGCCCGCCAGGCGATCTACGACGCCAAGGAGCTGCAGAACGTCCCCTCCCACCTGATCGAGAAGTACTTCGAGGCGTTCAACCACCGCTACATCTTCCATAAGGAGCTGCGCCGCTCGGTGATCTTCGGGCGGCACGACCTGATCCAGGACGCCCCGATCTCGCGGGTCGACCTGCTGACCTGCCGCAACACCCTGATGTACTTCAACACCGAGACCCAGGTGCGGATCCTCGACCGGTTCCACTTCGCCCTGAACGAGGGGGGCATGCTGTTCCTGGGCAAGTCGGAGACGTTGCTGACTTACAGCAACAACAGCTTCCTCCCGATCGACCTGAAGCGGCGGTTCTTCGCGCGGACGTCGCGGGGCGACCAGCGCGACCGGCTAGTGGCGTTGCCCCGGCTCGGCGGCGAGGAGCCGGTCAACCACTTCGTCAGCCACATCCGACTCCGCGACGCGGCCTTCGAATCCGGGGTGGCGGCGCAGCTCCTGGTCGATTCCTCGGGCCTGCTGATCCTGGGCAACGAGCGGGCGCGGGCGATCTTCAACCTGATGCCCAGTGACCTCGGCCGCCCCCTCAAGGACCTCCAGATCTCCTACCGCCCGGCCGACCTTCGCTCGTGCATCGACCGAGCCTTTGCCGATCGCCGGGCCGTGGTCCTCAACGACGTCGAGTGGACGGCCAATGACAATGCCGTCAGTTACCTGAACATCTATGTCGTCCCCCTGGGCGACCCCGGCGGCAACCTGGTAGGCTCGAGCATCACCTTCGTCGACGTGACCGCCAACCACCGGCTCCAGGACGAGCTCCAGAATTCCAACAGGGAGCTGGCGGCGGCCTACGAGGAGCTCCAGTCGGCCAACGAGGAGCTCGAGACCACCAACGAGGAGCTCCAGTCGACCAACGAGGAGCTCGAGACCACCAACGAGGAGCTCCAGTCGACCAACGAGGAGCTTGAGACGATGAACGAGGAGCTCCAGTCGACCAACGAGGAGGTCGAGGCGGTCAACGAGGAGCACCGCCTGCGGGGCGAGGAGCTCAACCGGCTGAACGCCTTCTTGGGGTCGATCCTGGGCAGCCTGCGCGATGGCGTGGTGGTCGTCGACAAGGACCTGCTGGTCCGGGCCTGGAACAACCGGGCCGAGGACCTCTGGGGGGTCCGGGCCGATGAGGTCCAGGGCAAGAACTTCATGAACCTCGACATCGGCCTGCCGCTGGACGAACTCAGGCACTCGATCCGGGCCTGCCTGTCGGGGGAGATCCCCTATCAGGAATTGATGCTCGACGCCACGAACCGTCGGGGCCGGGCGATCAAATGCAGGGTGATTTGCACGCCAATGACCTCCCGCGGCGCGATCACGGGGGTAATCCTGGTCATGGAGGAGAACAACGTCGCCCAACCGTCCCGCTCGGCCAAGTCCGACGATGGACCTGGAGGCGCATCGTGACCCCGGAGCCACACTTACAACGGCACACGGACCTCCACGAGCTGTCGCGGTGCGAAGGGCCCCGGCCGGTTTCGGAGGGCCCGGTCGGACCCCAGCCCGTCGC
Organism: Planctomycetaceae bacterium; assembly: GCA_019232645.1. Lineage (GTDB taxonomy): Bacteria > Planctomycetota > Planctomycetia > Isosphaerales > Isosphaeraceae > JAFANO01. Next base: position 2,296 of record JAFANO010000110.1, read on the forward strand.
GCCGGCCGAGCGCTCGGAGGCGCTGCACACCACCCCCGAAGAGCTCCACGCCGCCGTCGAGCACCAGGA
>JAFANO010000198.1 GCA_019232645.1 Planctomycetaceae bacterium
CACGGCGGTCGAGGCCACCCACCCCCCCGCCGAAGTCCACGGCCGAGATGCAACGACGGGAGCGAGGGGGGGATGAGCGACCTCCTCAGTCGGCCTCAGCCCCCGGCCGGAGCCACCGCGCGATCGACCTCCTAGGCCACGCCGCAGGCGGCCCGCGCGCGATCGAGGACGACCCTGGCCGCCCGTCGGGCCTGTTCGGCGCCGGCGGCGCGGACCTCGGACACCCGGGCGGGGTGGGCCACCCATTCGGCCCGTCGCGCGCGCGCCGGGGCGAAGTGGGCGGCGATGTGCTCAGCCAGCCGCGTCTTCACCTCGCCGTAGCCGATACCCCCGGCACGATAACGGCGCTCAACCTCGGTCCGCTCGTCGGCCGGCGCGAACAGCTTGAAGAGCTGGAACAAGTTGTCGCCCTCGGGGTCCTTCGGCTCCTCGACCGGACGGCTGTCGGTGACGATCCGCTTGCACTTCTTGAGGATCGCCTTGGGCTCGTCGAAGATCTCGATCGTATTCTCGTAGCTCTTGGACATCTTCCGGCCGTCGAGCCCCGGCACCACGGCCGCGGTCTCGAGGATATAAGGCTCAGGCAGCCGGAAGACCGGCTCGCCCCGGCCGTAGACGTTGTTGAACCGCTCGGCGATGTCGCGCGTGACCTCCAGGTGCTGCTTCTGGTCCTGGCCCACCGGGACGACGTCGGCGTCGTAGAGCAGGATGTCGGCCGCCTGGAGCACCGGGTAGGCGAACAGTCCGTGCTCGGCGGGGATCCCCTGGGCCACCTTGTCCTTGTAGCTGACGCACTTCTCCAGCCAGCCCATCGGGGTGACGCTCGACAGGAGCCAGGCCAGCTCGGTCGTCTCGGGCACGTCCGACTGGACGAAGAGGGTTGCCTCTTCGGGGTCGAGCCCTAGCGCTAAGAGGTCCGCCAGCACGTCGAAGACGGCGCGACGGAGTCGGTCCGCGTCGCGGACGCTGGTCAGCGCATGGTAGTCGGCGACGAAGTAGAAGGCGTCGTTGCCGTGCTGCAGGGCGAGGTATTGCCGGATCGCGCCGAAGTAGTTGCCGATGTGGAGGCCGCCAGAGGGCTGGATTCCCGACAGGACACGCATGGCCGAGGGGACTCGCAAGAGCTTGGCCGGGCTGGGTCGAGGCCGGTCCGTCGCGCCCGCCCGCCACCGACGCCACTGTACCAATTCGGCGCGATCGGTCCAAGCCGGGTCGAGCCCGGCGTTGGCGGCCCGGAGGCTGGATGGTAAGATACGCCGGTGACGGTACGTGGTCGGAAGGGATCTCCGATCCCGGGTCTCGGATCCCCGATCCCGCGCGTCATCGCGACTCGAAACGTCAGACCTCGAAATCCAGCCGGCGCCCTGACGACGGGCATGGGGGCGGAGCATGACGGGCATCTACGAGGACCACGGGATCCGGTTCGAATATCCGGGCGAATGGGAGCTGGAGGTGACCGATGACGGCCCGGTCACGACGGTCGCGCTGCAATCGCCCGGGGGGCTGGCGTTCGCGCTGGTCACGACCGACGACTCCCGCCCCGCGCCGGCCGAGGTGGCCGACGAGGCCCTGTCGGCCATGCGCGAGGAGTATCCCAACCTCGACGCGACCCCGACCCTCGAGACGATCAACGGCCACAACGCCGTCGGCCACGACGTCGAGTTCATCAGCCTCGACATGACCAACACCTGCGCCATCCGCTGCTTCAGGACCCCTCGGCGCACGGTCCTGGTCTTCGGCCAGTGGTCGGACCTCGACGAGGACTCCGAGGACCTCATCCGGGACGTCCGGCAGTCCTTGGAAGAGACTGACGGCGAATAAGAGAGCGCCTCATGCCGGGATGGCGGGGCCACCAGGAAGTCTCGCCATCCCTGGAGGTAGCGGACCCGGACGGCGAGCGATCCTCAAGGTTTTCTCCCCCCGACGCGTCGTCCTCGGCCCAGGTCACTCGCAGTGCGGGGTCCTGCTCGACATCCGCTCCGAGGTGGCCGAGACACCGGTCCGACGAACGGCCCGCGAATCCCCAACCTTCCGTCCGCCTTAACACCCACCCGATCCCTGCCCCACAGGAGGACTTCGGCCTGACCATCGCCGACGCGATGGCAAAGGCCGGCCGCATGTCGCTCGTTGCGGAATTCACCATGTCGACACGGTCACGGATGACCAGCCAGCCGGAGTGGGGTGTCCGGGGAATCTTTTGATGAAGAAATTGTGAATTCATTAAATTTTCTAAAAACCTCATAAAATACTTCACCAAAACTATACTGGCGATTGTTATCCTCCCACCCCGGCGGGTCAGGCGCCAATCTTTCACATTAGCAAATGATTGCAAAGGGATTGGTTCGCTCCCGCCTCGACCCCATGGGAAGGATCATCGACCATGAGCACGCATCGCCAGCAAATCCTTCGGGCGGCCTTAGGGCTTGCCGCCGGCCTGATCGTGACCAGTCCCGCCATCGCGGGGCCGGCCATCGGCGACGTCTTTTACATCGATCTGGAGAACCACAACTTCACGCAACCGAGCACCCAGACGGGTCCTCAGCAACTCCTCGGCAATCCCGCCGCCCCGTATCTGAACAGCCTCATCACGCCTGGAAACCCGAACGCCGCTCAGACATCCTACGCCAGCGATTACTATAACGTCCTGGCCACGCCGTCGGGCAACAACCCCCACATCCACCCGTCCGAGCCCAACTATGTCTGGCAGGAGGCCGGCCTCACCGGTCCTCTGAATGACAACGATCCTTTCCCGAACAACATCGTGAACGCGCCGAACCTCAGCGGCCTGCTCCAGAAAGCCGGCATCCCCTGGAAGTCGTACCAGGAAGACATCGACCTGGCCAAGAACAGCCAGGGCCGGCTCACCAGCACGGTCCTGCCACGGAACCAGTGGACCGTCCCGCTGACCAGTTTCAGCGGCACGTCGCCCGCCTACACCAATCCCTACAACGGCAGCCACCAGTATAACTTCGCCCCCAAGCACGACGGGCAGCTCTTCTTCACCGCCACGAACGGCGGCAATAACCCGACCCCCTCTAACCCCGAGGCGAAGTTCTACGCGCCGCTTCAGCAGTTGTCGACGGACCTCGCCAACAACACCGTAGGCCGGTACAACCTCATCACCCCCGACCAGTACAACGACATGCATTCCTCGTTGAACACCAACTTCACCTATCATGGAGTGACTTACCAAGCCAACACCGATCAGGAGGCGGTCGCACTGGGGGACAACTTCCTTTCCAAGATCATTCCCCAGATCATGGCCTCCCAGGCCTACAAGAAGAACGGCGCGATTGTGATCTGGAACGACGAGAGCGAAGGCGGGGATGACTACAAACATGCCCTTACCGAGATCGTAATCTCGCCGCTGGCCAAGGACAATGCGTACGATAGCACCACGGTTTACAACCACTCGTCCGACCTGAAGACCATGGAGGAAATCTTCGGCGTTTACGGGCCGAAGGGGTACCTGGGCGATGCGGGCAGCGCGGGCGTCAACGACCTCTCGAATCTGTTTCTGCCCGGCGCCGTCCCCGTGCCTGTTCCCGAGCCAGCCTCGGCCATCATGATGGCCCTCGGCCTTGGCGGGGTGGTCGTCATCGGCCGCAGGCTCGCGCGCAAGTCCGCCTGATCGAGGGGGCGAATGAGGCGCTGATCTCACTCTCAGGGGGCCGAGCTCGGGGAGGCGTCGCTCGCACGCCCCCGGGGTCGGCCCTCGACCTTCCCGGCGATCCGTCGGTTGAAGCACTCAGGGGATCTGGCCCACGGGCAGGTGGCCGAGATTGTCGTTCGTCGATGGAGCCAAAGACTCATCGGTCGATGGCCCCGTCCAGGAACGAGGCGACGCGGTCGAGCAGCGCATCGCCCCCGGCGCCGACGACATTGGCGTGGCCCGCGCCGGCGACCTCGATCAGCTCGGCCGCGCGGGGGAGGGCGGTGGCGAGGCGGCGGGCATCGGCCGGGGACACCAGCGAGTCGCCGGACCCGTGCACGATCAGCGCGGGGGCGGCGATCCGGGGGGCCAGGTCGATCGACCTCGGCCGGGTGAGCGAGACCCCGGCCAGCGTCCGTGCCCGGCCGGCGATCAGCCGGGCGAACGGCCGGGGCAGCGGCAACCACAACTGGCGGAGCCAGGCGGCGATCGCATCCTCGAGGTCGAGGTAGGGGGATTCGAGCACCAAGGCGGCGATCCGGGGGTCCTCCGCGGCGGCGCGGATGGCGATGGCGGTGCCCATCGAGCGGCCCCAGACGGCGACCCGCTCGGGCGCGCCGGGCCGATCGGTCAGGATGTCGATCCAGGCGCGGAGGTCGTCCGACTCGCGCCCGCCGAACGACGCGCGATCCCCCTCGCTGCGGCCGTGGGCGCGCGCGTCGAGCGCCGCGACGTCCCAACCGCGGCGGTTCAACGCCTCGATCCTGCCGCGAAGCGGCGTGGGGTCGGCGAACCCGTGGAGCAAGAGGACCGTGCGTCCGGCCGGGGCGGAGGCCGGGTGCCAGGTCCCCGCGAGCCGGACCCCGTCGCGAGCGCGGGCCTCGATCGGCTCGCCCGGCCCGCGCTCCGGCTCGGCCGATCCCATCCGGCGCCCCGGCAAGACCATCGCCCATGCCCCCCACTCGACCACCGCCAGGACCAGGCAGAGTCCCAGGCCCAGCGCAAACCCCACGACCGTCACCAACCCGCGCACCCAGTTCGGCCCCGGCCAGGACCCGACCGAGGCGAGCAGGGGGATCCCCTGGCTCTCCGGCGTCACATCGAAGATTTCGAATGAGAAAATCGGAATATTGAGCATGTTTGCCTCGAGGACGACGCCGCGCATGACAATCAGGACGCGACGAGTTGTCACTCGCCCCTCATTTTCCCGGCGTGCCGCGGTCCTGTCATCCGCACCACCTGGTAAACACCATGGTCCGCCGGAAGTTTGGGAGTCATGTGAAAGCGGACATCGCCCACCACACATCAATCATTGAGGATGGTAGAGTTCACTGGGAGGGGCGTACTGTCCACCGTTTTACCGTCAGTCAGGATCGACTGAGATGTCGGGGAAAGCCTGGAGAAGGGGGTTCAGGCAAGCTCCAGTGTTGAGGACAC
>JAFANO010000219.1 GCA_019232645.1 Planctomycetaceae bacterium
GGGAGCGGCTCCAGCAGGTGCTCGACACCGTGACGGAGCGCTACCCGTGCCGGACGATCGTGCTCTGCCGGACGGACGACCCCGCCCGCAAGATCGCGGCCGAGGTCTCGGCGCTCTGCCACCTGCCGGCGCCCGGCCTGCCGCAAGTCTGCAGCGAGCGGATCATCCTCCGCGCCGGCCCGAACGCCGTGGACCTGCTGCCGGGAGCCGTCCGCCCCCTGCTGGAGGCCGACCTCCCGTTCGTGCTCTGGTGGACCGACGACCCCCGCGATGACGAGGCACTATTCCGAGGCCTGGCCGACGAGTGCTCGCGGCTGGTCCTCGACCTGCCCGACCCGGGCGCCGACCCCGAAGCGGTCCGCTTCGGGCTCGACCTCATGATCAGCCGCTATAGCCGCGACACCGCCTGGTTCGGCCTGCTGCCCTGGCGCGAGTTGGTCGCGCAGCTCTTCGACCCCCCGGGCAACGACGAGGCGCTGGCGCGGATCGACTCGGTCCGGATCGAAGCCATCTCGCGCACCGACAAGTCCCCGCCCCGGATCGCCCTCTGGCTGGTGGCGTGGCTCGCCGGGCAGCTCGGATGGACGCCGCGGGGGTACCCCGGGCGATCGGCCGGCCGCTTCAAGGCCATCTTCAAGGGCTCCAGGGGCCTGGTCGCCGTCGAGATCGAGACCGAGGCCGTCCCGACGCTCGACGTCGCGCAGCTCAGCGCCATCACCCTGACGGCGCGGGGCGACGTGGGCGTCGATACCTTCCGCCTCAGCCGGCCCGCGCCGCAATCGAACGAGGTCCGTGTCGAGGTCGATTGCATCGCCTACTGTAGCCTCCCCCGCGTCGTGGAGGCCCGCGACTTCGACCCCGCGCTCCGCGTCGCCGCCGCGCTCGAGCGATCGCGCAACGACCTCTCCTATCAGCAAGCCCTGCCCCACGCGCTCTGGCTGCTGGACAGCCTGAAGGATTGACGTGAGGCCCCTCACTCCGGCCCCCTCCCCCGAGTGCAGGTCCAAGTGACTTCGTGTGCAAAGGTTCTGGATGGCCAGGGCCAAGCGCATGTCGCTCAGCATGAGGTTGGGCCGCGAAATCCTGACACGAACTCTGGCCGCTTACTGCTCTTATGCCACCTTGTGGCGGTGCGTCACCGTTTCGGTGCGAGAGACGCCCCAAGGGACAGGGGAGGGTCAGGTCGAGATTCGCCGGATTTCCCGGGCGCTTCGCTTGGATTGGATTGGCTTCCGTCGAGGTGGGGGCCTGAGTGCGTCATCCTGGGCGGGAGATGCACTCCTGGCGTCGACTTTGCAAAAGTGATGGAACTCGACACTACTGGAGACCCACCGTCTCGACTCCCGGCAGAGGGGGGCTGGAGCTCGCGGAAGGGAAGGTCGAGGTCGGAACTGTCGGTGAAGGCGCCGGCGGTTCCAGACGTGGACAGGCTGAGGGCCTCCACGACCACCCACCGCTTGGGCAACAGCTTGAAACCCTTGACGTCGTCGTTGCGCTTGACGATCTCCAAGATCTACCATCAGGTTCGGGCGCCCCATGGGGCCATAGAGGGGAAGGCTGGCCAAGGCGCGAGCTGGGGCGTAGGTTCGTCACGTCCGGGATCTCAAGACAGGGTTTCTTGCCGAGGGTCCGCGCATCATGAGCAGTGAAACGGCGAAGCCGGCCTCCGCGTCGTGTGTCAGCCTGGCGATCATGACCCATCCGGGGCAGGCGAACCCGTATGGCACGCTCCACGGCGGTGTCTTGCTCCGCCTGGCCGATGAGTGTGGGGCGCTCGCCGCGCTCCGGCATGCGGGTGGGAGCGGGGGCATGATTAATACGGTCGCCATCGATTCGATGACCTTCCTCTCCCCGGTCTACGTCGGCGAGCGCGTCGAGCTCTGCGCCGAGGTCACGTACGTCGGGCGGACGTCGGTGGAGTCCCGGATCGAGATCTTCGCCGAGCCGCTCGACCGCGCCGAGCGCCGCCGCGTGGCGGTCGGCTATGGCCTGTACGTCGCGCTCGACGAACACGGCCGGCCGCGCCCGGTCCCGGGCCTGCTCTCGGAGACCGAGGCCGACCGCCTCCGCGACGAGGCCGCACGCGCCCGACAGGCCGTCCGCCTCGCACGCCGCGACGAGGCGAGGGCGTTATCCGACCCGGGCGATGGGAGGCGGTGACGGATTACCGATGTATCGATGGCGGAGCATGAAGGAGAGGTGCCGGATACCTGGTTGTCTCCGGCACATCTCTCAACCGCCATTCGTCATCCCTCATCTGTCACTCGGCATCGGTCCCTGCCTTCAATCTTGCGCCGGCTGGGGCTCGTAGTCCATGTGGGGCACGGGCGCCGAGCTAGGCGGCTCGAATTTGGGGACGGACATGTCGGCGGGCTCCGAGGGTGCGGGGCGTGGCCGATCGTCGTGGCGCCGGGCCGGGACGCTCGACGAGTGGGCGGAGATGTCGAACTCGTCCTCGATGCCGCGCAGGCCCTTCTTGAACTCGACGATCCCCTTGCCGAGCGAGCGGCCGACCTCGGGCAGGCGCTTGCCGAACAGGAGCACCGCCACGCCCATCACGACGAGCATTTCCATCATGCCAAGCTGGGGAAACATTGCGATCGACTCCCAATCGAGGACTCAAGGGGGCGGGACCTCCCGCGGATCAGTCGTCCCGCATCCGCGCTGGCTCCGAATCGTCATGGCCGGGCACCGACTTCTTCTCGGCGTTGACGGCCTGATCGAGGTCGTTCTCGATCCCCGCGACACCTTTCTTGAACTCGGTGACGCTCTTGCCGAGCGAGCGCATCACGCTAGGCAGACGATTGCCGAAGATCAGCAGTGCGACGAAGGCGACGACCATCAGCTCGGTCGCGCCCAGGTTGGGAAGGAAGGCGAACGGCAACATGGACTGGATCCTCACGGGCGAGAACGGGACGGATACGGGTCGCGACGCGTCAGCGCGCGGGCCCCGGACCACCGACGATCATCATGCGGGTCACCATCCAGGCGGCAACAGCCGTCGCGGCGGTGATCGCCAGGACCCAGAAGGCGCGGTCTTCCAGCTTCGAGCCCGTGCCGGTCGCCCGGGCGTCGTGGCTGGCACAGGGCGCCGGCCCGCCGCGAGCCAGAGCCGCGGCGCCCGGATATGCTGGTTGAATCGCAGCCCCGATCGACCATACAAGACCAGCGCGACCAGGACCACCAGGGCGATCTCCCGGAGGCCGGGGAGTCCCAGGAAGGCCCAAACCGCCCCCAGACTGATCATGACCCCGAGACTCCGGACCCGGCCACGCGACGGCGACCCCGTCCCGCGCTTTCGGGTGACGTCTGGTAATGATATCTCCCGGCGCACGATCCCGCGCCGCCGAATCCGTGGATTCTTCTGGAGCATCGCGGTGGGGGAACCTTCGGTGGAGGGGCCGACAGATCGGCACCGACCGAGGCCAGGGCGTCTCGACAGGGACGACGCGCGGAGGGTAACTCATCTCATCCTAGCGATGCCCCTCGTGCTGTCAATCGCTTCCCCCCGGCGCGCTCGAAAAATCCCGCGATCACGGGCCGCGCCGGCCGGACGGCGGGGAGGCCATCGACGTCCTCCTGCCCCTGCCAGTGCGCGACGGCGGCCCCTGGCGCACGACGATCCGCCTGAGGATCTCAGCCGCTTCCCGTGTGGACCGATCCGTGGCAATGTTCCTTCTCAGAAGTTCTTCGAGGATCACCCGGCCCCAGGCGGGCCCGGATAATCCCAGTCGAAGGAGACCTCGAATGGCTCCCACTAGGGGGCGACGCCGGTGACGGGATCGGAGCGCCGGCCCAGGCCGCCAGACGAGGGGGGCTGGATCCGGTAGATCAGCCGGAAGGAGCCCGCCCGGGGCATCGTGACGCTCGAACCGTAGTGTAGGCCGTCGCGCGCCACCATCGGCATCATCTCCCCCTGGTCGATCGGCGGCCCGCCCGAGGTCGGGACGATTGAGTCGGCGACCTTCAAGTACGGCACGAACTCGTCCTTGGCGAAGCCGTTACGGTTGCCCTCGGCGGCGCGGATGTCCGCCTCCAGGTGGATGACGTCGGACCCCAACGCCTCGCCCATGCCCTCCATCCCGACCGGCGGCAGCCAGACGGCGGCGACCTGCATCGCGTTGCGGAGCCGTGGCTCGCCGATCGGATACTCCCGGAAGCCGGCGACCGGCACGGACCCCTCGGGGACGGTCAGCGTGAGCGGCTCGA
>JAFANO010000722.1 GCA_019232645.1 Planctomycetaceae bacterium
TGGCCAGCCACCTCGGGCTCTGGCTCGAACGGCCCACGATCGGCTCCGCCAAGTCGTGGCTCTGGGGCACGTACGACGAGCCCGGCCCGAATCGGGGGGATCGGAGCCCGCTGGTCGGCCGGGGCGAGGTCGTCGGGTCGGTCGTCCGGACGCGATCGAGGGTCAAGCCGGTGTTCGTCTCCCCGGGCCATCTCTGTGACATCGAAGGGGCCGTCGCCGTCGTCCTGGCCACGTCGGTTAAATACCGCGTGCCCGTTCCGATCCAGATGGCCCACAACTTCGTCAACGAGATCCGTCGCGCCGCCGTCGAGGGCCGGCCCCTGCCGCCGGGTGTGTGACGCGGTTTGATTGTTGAGGCCTTACCCAGCTTTCCTCCTCTTCGTCGTATTGGACGTACGGGAGGCACTCACCGGGCGGGCCTTCAAGTGCTTGGTCAACCGCTCGTCCTCGCAGAGGTCGGCCGCGCGCAGCGGGCGGATCGTCTCGGCTGGGGTCGGGTCCCAGAAGGTCTCGGTCCTCTTCCCTCGGCGGGGGAACTGCTCGATCAGCGACGCCACCCGTCCCGAGCCGGTCGGCCACCCGGCACGACCGGAGCGCGGGTCATCCCTGCGGACTTCGTTGTGGGTCAGGGAAACAATCGTTGGGCGAGTCACCTCAGACAAGATACCAAGCCCCACGAGCCATACGAAGTGCGTCTTGCACCCCAGCCCTGCGCGGGAGGATAGTTCCCGTTGCTTGGTTCGGGAAAAACCGTAGGATGGCACAGGCCGGGCCTGGGAGGACGTCCGGGGGCGAGGCGAAAGGAGTGGCCGACGATGGGCAAGACGGTCCTGGTGACGGGCGCGGGGGGCTTCATCGGCAGTCACCTGGCGGAGCGCCTGGTCCGAGACGGCCATCGGGTCCGTGCGCTGGTCCGATACAACGGCCGCGACGACCGCGGCCAGCTCGACCGGCTCGCGCCCGAGGTCCAGAGCGAGATCGAGGTCCATCGCGGCGATCTGAAGGATCCCGAGGCGGTCCGCAAGGCGGTCCAAGGCCGCGCCTGGGTCTTCCACCTGGGGGCGTTGATCGCGATCCCCTATTCGTATCAGAACCCGCTCGATGTGGTGCAGACCAACGTGCTCGGGACCGCGCACGTGCTCGACGCCTGCCGCTCCAGCGGTGGGCTGGAGCGGGTCGTGCTGACCTCGACGTCGGAGGTCTACGGCACGGCGCGGTTCGTCCCGATCGACGAGACGCACCCCCTTCGGGGCCAGTCCCCGTACGCGGCGACCAAGATCGGCGCCGACGCCTTGGGCGAGAGTTACCATCGCGCTTTCGGCCTGCCCGTGACGATCCTCCGCCCCTTCAACACCTTCGGGCCGAGGCAGTCGGCCCGCGCGATCATCCCGACGATTATCAGCCAGGCGCTGACCCGCCCGGTCGTCCGCCTCGGCAGTCTGGAGCCCCGGCGCGACCTGACATACGTCAAGGACACAGTCGCGGGCTTCGTCGCGATCGCGGGCTGCGACCGCGCGCTGGGCCGCGCCGTCAACATCGGCCAAGGCGAGGACATCTCGATCGGCGGGCTGGTCGAGCGGCTTGCGGATCGCCTCGGCCGGCCGATCCGCGTCGAGACCGACGCCGAACGGATCCGGCCCGCGGCCAGCGAGGTCGGCCGGCTCCTCGCGGGGACCGCCCTGGCGCGCGAGCTCTGGGGCTGGGCGCCGCAATACTCGCTCGACCAGGCGCTGGACGAGACCATCGCCTGGGTCCGCGACAACCTCCCGCTCTTCCGGGTCGACTCCTACGCGACCTGATACGCATTCCGGATCTTTTGTGCCCTTTGTCCGGATCTCACATTTGAGATTTCAAATTTCAAATCAGCAGATCGGTGCACATAATTCCTGGGACCCGTATGAGAGCCGGGCGGGGATCGCGCGGTCCTCAGCCAACACCAGGCGGACGCCTCGAGATGACCGACCCGACTCGGGATCCCAATCGGCATCCGCCGCGATGAAGCGGCTGGTCGTCGGCTTGATCTCGCCGGGCAGGGACCAGCCGCCACCTCGGCAGATCGGACAGTTCATGGCGCGCTCGCCCCGTTCCACCGCCGAGGGCTCGGGCGCGCCTTGCGCGAGGGCCTGGACATTGAGGCACACGCCCCGACCAACCCCCACCCAGACCGCGGCATTGGCATTCAGCGATCGGCTCATCGCAACGCTCGCCTCGGGCCCGCCGTCTCATACGCATTCCAGAGGGTTTGTGCGTTCGGTCTGCTGATTTGAAATCTGAAATCTGAATTTGAAATCTGAAATCTCAAATTTGAGATCCGGGCAGAGCGCACAAACCCTCTGGAATGCGTATCAGTCCCTTCAATCCGTCCCTCGCGACCTTGGCTGATCCGGCGGATTCCTTCGGACGGGGCCGGCGAAGAATGACACCCGACGCTCTCGCTCCGCGACCAGGGTCGCGTGACCGGCTCGCCGGGGCCGGGCCGCGGGTTTCGAGCGGGTTGCCCCCGTCCCTCGTCCCTCGCCCCTCGTCGCTCGCCGTGGCCGGGTCGCGGGTTTCGAGCGGGTTGCGGTCGGGGTCGGGGATGGACTAAGATTTGTGAAGCGAATTTGAGACTCGCCGAGGCTCGAGATGAGCATCGATTGGATCCCGCTGGCCGACCTGATCGCGATGCATGACCGCTTCCTGGTCACCACGCACGTACGGCCCGATGGCGACGCCCTGGGGTCGGAGGTCGGGATGGCGGGGCTCCTCCGGCAGAAGGGGAAAGACGCCCGCGTCGTCAACGTGAGCCGGACGCCGCCGCGGTACGACTTCCTCGACCCCTCCGGAACCCTGTTCGAGCATTTCGGGACGCAGGTCCACCCGGCCGAGCTGGCCGACCGTGAGGTGGCGGTGATCCTCGACCTGTCGGCCTGGAGCCAGCTTGGCGACATGGCGGGCTTCATCCGCGACTTCCCCGGGCCCCGGGTGGTGATCGACCACCATGTCAGTCAGGACGACCTGGGCGCGATCTTCATGAAGGACACGGCCGCCGAGGCGACCGGTGCGCTCGTCGTCCGCGCGGTCCGGGCGCTGGGGGGCCAGTTCACGCACGAGGTGGCCACCGGCCTCCTGACGGCGATCGCGATGGACACGGGCTGGTTCCGGCACGCGAACACCCGGCCCGAGACGCTCCGGACCGCCGCCGACCTGATCGAGTCGGGTGCGGCGATCGACCGGATCTATCGCCTCCTGTTCGAGCGGAACACGATCGGTCGGCTCCGGCTGATGGGCGAGACCCTGGCGGGCCTCCGGACCGCCGCCGACGGCCGGATCGCCTATGCCACCGTCACCCGCGATGACATCGCCAGGACCGGCGCCATCCCGCACGACACCGAGGACCTGGTCGACTTCACCGTGAGCCTCAACGGCGTCTCCGTCGGCCTGCTCTTCATGGAACAGGCGCGGGGGGGGATCAAGCTGAGCCTCCGGTCGCGCGACGGCCTGGACTGCGCCCGGCTGGCCGGCGGCTTCGGCGGCGGCGGTCATCGCGCGGCCGCCGGCGCGATCCTGCCCGAGCCCCTTGCCGAGAGCGTCGAGCGCGTCCTCGCCGCCGTCCACGAGGCCCTCGCCGCCGAGGCCCCCCCGGCCCTCCATCCGACCTCGACCCCGCACCCGGGGCGATCGACGAGCGAGCTACCCGGTTTGTAAGCCGAGCTGGCGAATCGGATTTGGTCATCGGACGTCGCGTACGCCCGGGGATCGGACCCGCCGGCCCGACGCCGACCCGTGCCGCCGAGATCCGAACGCCATTCCCGCCCTTGTCGAGAGAGTCCCGACGATGAACCGCCGCGATCTTTACCGCTTCGGCACGATCGCCCTGGGCAGCGTCGCCGCCCTGGTGCTGGCAGTGCCGGGGGTCGCCTACCTGCTCGATCCGCTCCGGAGGAAATCGAAGCAAGGCGACTTCGCCCCGCTGGCCAGGCTCAGCGAGCTCCAGGTCGGTGTCCCCAAGGTGGTCTCGGTCATCGAGGAGCGCCAGGACGCCTGGGTCCGGTATCCCAAGGAGCCGGTCGGCTCGGTCTGGCTGATCCGCCAGCCTGAGAGGTCCAAGGCGCCGGTGATCGCCTTCACGACGACCTGCCCCCACCTCGGCTGCGCCATCAACCTGTCCGCCGACGGCAAGAGTTTCTACTGCCCCTGCCACACCAGCAGATTCGACTTCAGCGGCAAGAGGTTGAACGACATCCCACCGCGGGCGATGGATTCGCTCGAGGTCAAGCTCTCGACCGACGGCGACCCCTGGATCCTCGTCAAGTATCAGCGCTTCCGGTCCCAGACCGAGGAGAAGGTCCCCCTTGCTTAACCGACTGGCCGACTGGCTCGACATTCGGACTGGCTACCGGGCCCTGCTCCGCGAGGCGCTCGACGAGCCGATCCCCGGCGGCGCGCGCTGGAGATACGTCTTCGGCTCGGCGCTGAGCACGACGTTCCTGATCCAGCTCGTCACCGGGTTGCTGTTGATGTTCTCCTACGCGCCCTCGGCCTCGACGGCGTGGGGGAGCGTCTATTACATCAGCGATCAGATGACGCTGGGCTGGTTCATCCGGGGCATCCACCACTACGGCTCGCAGGCGATGGTCGTCCTGCTGGTGCTGCACCTGATCCAGGTTCTCTGGGCCGGGGCCTATCGTCGGCCGCGCGAGGTCAATTGGTGGTTCGGTATGGCGCTGATGTTCCTGACCCTGGGCTTCAGCCTGACCGGCTACCTGCTCCCGTGGGACCAGAAGGGCTACTGGGCGACCAAGGTCGCCACCAACATCGTCGGCGGCACCCCGGTCCTCGGGCCCTCTCTCCAGAAGGTGATCGTCGGCGGTCCCGACTATGGCAACCAGACGCTCACCCGATTCTATGGCCTGCACGTCGGCGTCCTGCCGACCCTGTTCGTCCTCAGCCTGGCGGCGCATGTCGCGCTGTTCCGCCGGCACGGCCTGACGCCGCCCCGCCGCGCGGGGAATCGCGCCACGGGCCATTTCTGGCCCGAGCAGCTCTTCATGGACACCGTCGCCAGCCTCGCCGTCCTCGGCGTGCTGCTGTTCCTCGTCCTGAGCGAGCACGGCGCCAACCTCGACGCGCCCGCCGACCCCTCCAGCTCCGACTACCCGGCGCGCCCCGAGTGGTACTTCCTCTCGCTCTTCCAACTGCTCAAGGCCTTCCCGGGCAAGAACGAGGTCGTCGGCACCATCCTCATCCCGACGGCCATCACGGTCGTCCTGCTCCTGATCCCGCTCTTTGACCGGTTCCTGCCCGACACGCTGGCGCACTTGCTGGCCCTCGGCTTCGTCGTCGCGCTGGTCGGGGGCGTGGGCTACCTGACGTATGAGGCGTGGCGGTCCGACGCCCACGACAAGTTCTTCCAGGCCGGCCGCGCCAAGGCCGACGAGGCCCGGCGGCGGGCCCTGCGACTGGCGGGCGACCCCGCCGTCGGCATCCCCCCCGACGGGGCGGCCTACGTCCTGCTCCGCGACCCGCTGACCCACGGCCGGGGCGTCCTCAACGCCAAGTGCCTCGGCTGCCATTACTTCGACGGCAAGGGCCGGGGCCGGCAGGTCGCCTCCGACCTCAAGGGCCACGGCTCGTACGCCTGGGTCCGCGGCCTGCTGGAAGACCCCAAGGCGCCCTCCTACTTCGGCAAGGTCCCGCAGTGCGACGGCATGGCCGAATGGAAAAAGAACTCCAAGCTCTCGAAGAAGCAGCTCGACGACGTCGCCCGGTTCGTCGCCTCGTTCGCCGCGGTCCCGCCCGAGATGACCCCCGAGGAGTGGCTCAACAGCCCCGGCGTCGCCGACCACCCGGGGCAGGAGCCGTTCGTCAAGGACTGCGGCCGGTGCCATGTCGTCGACGGCCTGACCGAGGGCGGCTATCGCGACGCGCCCAAGTTGTTCGCCTGGGGATCAAAGCAGTGGACCTCCCGGATGATCCACAAGCCGGGTTCCCCCGACCTCTACGGCTACCTGGAAAAGAAGGACCAGATGCCGGCATTCACCAGCGACCAGTTGACCGAGAACGATGTGACGACCCTGATCCGGTTCCTCAAGAACGATTACCTCGACGCGCCGAAGCCCCAGGAATCCCGCGTCCAGGCCCAGGTCGTCCGGGCCACCGGCCCATGACCACGCGCTCGACAGGAGGCGGAAGTCCGGCTGGGCGTCCTCGACCGGGACGCCTGGTGCGTCCCTCGCCATGTGTCGAGCGCCCTCAATCCCCCCCGCCCCCTCCGCCCCGAGCCCGGACCTTCGTCGACCCCACCCCCCTGCCCTTCGGCGGGATCGCGCCGTCTGGTTCTCAAAAAAATGGACAGAGCGATTCCCCGGCGGCCGGGTTACGGGGCGCATGACCACTCATGTGACTGATGCGACCCGGGATCCGGAACCCTCGCTTCCCGAAATCCGGATATTCGAAGAAATGCCCGAAAAACGGCCGTTTTTGCGGTGATTTTTCTTGAGTACGCCGTGCGCGGCGGCTACGATGAAATCGCGATTGCTGAAGGACACGACAAGATCTGACCACATTAATTTTTCACATGCGTCAATTCTGTTGACGTGCTACTGATGGGACTCCTCACATCCTTGGGGGTTCCCCCTTGGTCCGTGCCAGGAGTCCCAGTTGTTGCGTACGCGGCGATCCGGCCCGGGCTCGTCGCGTGATGGCCTCCGCCCCGAGAGGAGGCGCCTGAACTCGCGCGATTCACGGAGGATCGTGGGGCGTCTCGGGCCCGGGGCGGTCGACGAACGGATTTCGCTGACGCCAACGCAAGGAAGGGATGCCGACCATGAAGGACCGGCCACTGATTGGGATCAACACCGACTACCGCGCCAGCAGCAAGGGACGGACCCCGCACAGCTACATGCACAGCGGCTATTACGACTGCATCCTCTCGGCCAACGCCCTGCCCGTGATGATCCCGCCGTTGACCAAGGAGCACGACGTGGGGCCGATCCTCGACCGGCTCGACGGCGTGATGTTGACCGGCGGCGACGATCTCGACCCGAAGAAGATGGGCCTGGCACCGCACCCCTCGGTGACCGTCGTCCCCGAGCGCCGGGAGACGGCCGACCGGCTCCTTTGCAAGCTGCTCCAGCAGCGGAAGATGCCCGTGCTGGGTGTCGGCCTGGGGATGCAGGAGCTGAACGTCGTCGCCGGCGGCGGCATCTACCTGCACCTGCCCGAGGACATGCCGCGCGGCATCCCGCACCGCGATCCGCAGGGTGGCCCCCACCGTCACACGGTGATCATGGAGCCGGGCACCCGGATGGAAGAGATCTACGGGCCGGGAGAGATCCGGGTCAACAGCTACCACCACCAGGGG
The DNA here is from genome assembly GCA_019232645.1 of Planctomycetaceae bacterium. Taxonomy (GTDB): domain Bacteria; phylum Planctomycetota; class Planctomycetia; order Isosphaerales; family Isosphaeraceae; genus JAFANO01. Next base: position 7,346 of record JAFANO010000722.1, read on the forward strand.
ATCCGCAAGCTCGCCCCGAACTTCCGCGCCGCCGCGCTCGCTCCCGACGGGCTGATCGAGGCGTTCGAGGGCAAGGACCCCAACTGGTGGGTCGTCGGCGTGCAGTGGCACCCCGAGAACGAGGGCCACATCTCGCTCGACATGCAACTGATCGAGGCCTTCACCTCCGCGGCCGCCGCCTTCCGGATCGCCCCGGCGCTCGCCAAGGCCAGTTGAGCGCCAGCCCTCGGCCTCCGCTGCGGTCCCGACTCTCGACCGATCACTCTCGGAAAATCGGGCAGGTCCAGGCACGCCGGCGCGGGCCTTCCCGAAGTTGCGTGGGGGCCCATTTTCACGGATGGAGATGGGCCACGCGCACACGGCCATCGAGGATCCTTCATCCCTCATGAATGATACGCTCGTCCTGCGCTGCCTGGCGGCACTGCTGATCGTCAATTCGCATCTCGAGGGCTTCTACCCGATCCGGCAACTCGCCGCCGACGGACTGCTTGGCGACTCGCTCTTCTTCCTCCTCTCGGGTTGGGGGCTGGTCCTGAGCGAGAGACGATCGCGCCGGGACTTCCCCCGGTGGTACGCGAGGAGATCGGCACGGCTCCATCCCTCGATCTTCCTGGTCGTCTTCCTCTTCGATTATCTCCCCCACTCGGGCTGGTCGTCCTGGTCGCTTGCGGACTACCTCCTGAACTTCGGCTGGGGGCGGTCCTACGGATTCGTCGGGCAGATCTTGACGTTCTACGTGCTCTTCTTCGGGATCATGAGGTGCGGGAGCCGGACGCTGTTCCTGGCGGCGCTCTCCGCGTTGTTCCTGCCCTACGCGGCGCTCCCGATCCTGGGACGCAGCGATGCGCTCTTCCATGCGTTCCACTGGATCTTTTACTTCCAGATGATGCTCTTCGGGGGCTGGCTCGCGCTGAGCCCCGAGCCGATCGCTCCGGGGGGAGTCCGGGAGCTGGTGGCGTTGTTGGGCCTGATGTCCCTATATGCCGCGACCCGGGTCGCGTCGGCGTCGGGGCGGCTCGGCGGCGCGATCTTCCCGCCGCACCTCCTCATCTTCCCGATCACATACGCCTTGCTGCGGCTGGCGCGCGCCGACTGGCTCGAGCAGGGCCTGAGGAAGACGCCCGGGCTCTCCCGGGCCGTCGGATGGATCGGCGGCTCGACCCTGGAGATCTACCTGATTCACTACCAGGTCCTGGGCCTGCGCCCCGTCACCTCGCTCGCCTTCCCCCTGAACGTCGTGGCGATCCTGATCGTCTCTGTGGTCCTGGCACGGCTCCTGGCCTTGGCCGCCGGCTGGCTCCGGGATGCTTCCCGGTGGGACGGGCCCTGGGGCGGATCGCCGCGACCTCGGGGGCTCGCGAACCTCGACGGCGCCCGGGTGGCCCAATAAGGATCCACGGCCAGAGGCCGTGGCTTCATGACGTCGCTGGATGACGTCTCCGAATTCCAGCCGTACGCGCGTCGTGATCCTCCGTGGTTCACCACCCGAATCCGGCTTAATTGGCTTGCACGGTGGGTGACTCGTCGGGAAAATGAACGGGATTCGCTCGGGTTCTACACAGCGTGGGTAGCGATACCGCAGCGTCCGACCACCGGGACGGACTTCCCGCTGGTCCGGCCGGACGGGACCGAACGCTTTGGAATGGGACTCATGGGACCCCTGGTATTCGAACCGTATCTCCGCCCGATGGTCTGGGGCGGGCGAAGTCTCGGCGACTTGTTCGGGAAACGGCTTCCGGACGATGGGCCGTACGGCGAGTCGTGGGAGCTGAGCGGCCACCCGCACCACGTCAGCCGGGTGGCAGACGGGCCGCTCCGCGGCCGGTCCCTGGCCGACCTCTGCGCGCAGCACCCTCGGGAGGTGTTCGGGGAAGCGATCCCGCCCGGATCGCGGTTCCCGCTGCTGGTCAAGCTGCTCGACTGCCGGGATTTGCTCTCCATCCAGGTCCACCCGGACGACGCGCTCGCGCCCCGTCTGGCCGGGGAGCCCTCCGGGAAGACCGAGGCGTGGGTCGTGCTGGAGGCCGAACCGACCGCCCGGATCTGCGCCGGGCTGAAGCCCGGGGTGACCCAGGCCGAGGTCGAGCGGGCGCTGGCCGACGGTACCCTGGACCGCTGCCTTCATGACTTTACCCCGCGGCCCGGAGACTGTATCTTCTTGCCTGCGGGGACGATCCACGCCGTCGGCGGCGGGGTGGTCCTGGCCGAAGTGCAGCAGACCTCCGACGCGACCTTCCGGCTGTACGACTGGGGCCGCGTCGGCCCGGACGGACGGCCACGCCAGCTCCACGTGCGGGAGTCACTGGAGGCGATCCGGTGGGACTTCGGACCGGTCGATCCCGTCGTCCCGGAGGTGATCCCGGACACCGCGTCAGGGGCGCGGGCGGAGCGACTGGTCGAGTGCAGCTATTTCGGGCTCGATCGACTGTTATTGGGAGCCGAGAACCCGGCCGGGCCTTGGGGCCGGCCGACGATCTGGCTGGTGGTCTCCGGGGCGGCCGACCTGAGGACCCTTGACGGCGCGAGCCGCACGTTTCGCCGCGGCGAGACGGTGCTCATCCCCGCCACGGCCGAAGGGCCCGCGTGGTGGCCGGTCGCCGGGGTGGGGGACACGACCCTCCTCCGGGTCCGACTCCCTGCCGGCGCATGAACCGGCCTACACGGAACGCCCCATGCCATGAAGCTCAACTCCGAGATCCGCAAGATCGCGTTTGTCGGTGACTACCTGCCCCGGAAGTGCGGGATCGCCACCTTCACCCACGACATGTTTACCTCGGTCGCCGGCCAGTTCCCCGACGCCGAGTGCTTCGTCGTCCCGGTCAACGACCGCCCCGAGGGGTACGACTACCCGCCGGAGGTCCGGTTCGAGATCGACGAGCAGGACCTCGACAGCTATCTCCGGGCCGCCGACTTCCTCAACTTTTCGAACACCGACGCCGTCTGCCTCCAGCACGAGTACGGGATCTTCGGCGGCCCGGCCGGGAGCCACGTCCTCGGCCTGCTCCGCGACCTGCGGATGCCGGTCGTCACCACCCTGCACACGGTCCTCAAGGACCCGACCGCCGCCCAGCGGCGGGTCCTCGAAGAGCTCTGCGAGTTGTCGGCCCGGGTCGCGGTCATGACCGAGCGGGGTCACCAGTTCCTCCGCGAGATCTACCACGTCCCCGACCACAAGGTCGACCTCATCCCGCACGGCATCCCCGACATGCCCTTCGTCGACCCGAACTTCTTCAAGGACCAGTTCGGGGTCGAGGGGAAGGACGTCGTCCTGACATTCGGCCTGCTCTCGCCGAACAAGGGGATCGAGTACATGCTCCGGGCCCTTCCAGTGGTGCTCGAGGAGTTCCCCAACCTCGTCTACATCGTCCTCGGCGCCACCCACCCGAACCTGCTCCGCGAGCAGGGGGAGAGCTACCGGCTGGGGCTGGAGCGGCTGGCCCGCGACCTCGGGGTGGAGAAGAACGTCAGCTTCTACAACCGATTCCTCGAGCTCGACGAGCTGACCGAGTTCATCGGGGCGGCCGACCTCTACGTGACCCCGTACCTGAACCCGGCGCAGATCACCTCGGGCACGCTGTCCTACTCGTTCGGGTGCGGCAAGGCGGTGATCTCCACCCCGTACTGGCACGCCGAGGAGCTGCTGGCCGAGGGGCGCGGGGTGCTCGTGCCGTTCGCCGACTCGGGCGCCCTGTCCGTCGAGATCATCCGCCTGCTCAAGGACGAGCCGAGGCGGCACGCGATGCGGAAGAAGGCTTATCTGATGGGCCGGGAGATGGTCTGGTCGCAGTCGGCCCACCGCTACATGGAAAGCTTCCTCCGGGCCCGCCGCGAGCGGTCGGGGACCCCAGCCCGGCGGTTGACCGTCCGGACCCTCGGCGACCTGCCCGCCGACCTCCCCTCCTGGCAGCTCGACCATCTGCACCGGCTGACCGACTCGACCGGCCTGCTCCAGCACGCCATCTTCACTATCCCCAACTACTCCGAGGGGTATTGCACCGACGACAACGCGCGGGCGCTCTTGTTGACCGTGCTCCTCGAGAGTCAGGGGCTGGAGTCACAGGCCGCGCCCCTGGGCACCAGGTACGCGGCGTTCCTGAACCACGCGTACGACCCGGTCCGGGGGCGGTTCCGCAACTTCATGGGGTACGACCGGAGGTGGACGGAGGAGGTCGGCTCGGACGACAGTCACGGCCGGGCCCTCTGGGCCCTCGGGATGTGCGTCGGCCGGTCCCGCCGCCGTGATTTCCAGTTCTGGGCCGCGCAGACGTTCGAGCGGGCTCTGCCCCCGGTCCTCGAGATGACGTCCCCCCGGGCGTGGGCGTTCGCCCTCCTGGGCATCGACGAGTATTTCCGCCGGCTCACCGGCGACCGTCGTGCCTCCCAGGCCCGGGAGGCTTTGACGGCCCGGCTCCTGGAGCTGTATGATCAGACAGCGGCCGACGATTGGCCCTGGTTCGAGGACGTGCTCAGCTATGACAACGCCCGGATCCCCCACGCCTTGATCGTCGCCGGGCGGTGGTCCGGAAACTGCCGGGCGGTCGAGGTCGGGCTTCGGTCTTTGCGGTGGCTGGTCGGGGTCCAGACGGACCCGCAGGGGCACTTCCGGGCGGTCGGGACCCAGGGATGGTTCCACCGCGGGCAGGAGCCTGCCCGGTTCGACCAGCAGCCGCTGGAAGCCTCGTCCACCGTCGGGGCCTGCCTGGCCGCTTACCGGGCGACCGAGGACCCGACCTGGTTGGCCCACGCCCGCACCGCGTTCGAGTGGTTCCTCGGCCGCAACGACCTGGGACAGCCGCTCTACGACCCGGCCACCGGCGGCTGCCGCGACGGCCTCCACCCGGACCGGACCAATCAGAACCAGGGGGCCGAGTCGACCTTGGCCTTCCTCCTCGCCCTGGCCAAGATGAAGCTGATCCGTTGGTCCTTCGCCGCCTTCCGGTACGTCACCGACGCCGCCCCGGTCGGGCCCGAGCTCGCCACCTCACATCAAAGTTGATCACCGATATGGACGTCAACCTATGGACGTCAACCGCACCGGGATCCACATCAAGCCCAACAACGCCCGGGTCCTGTTCCGCCCCTTCGAACCGGCCAGCAAGGAGCGGTTCCTCAGGACCATTGCGCGGGTGATGACCCTCTCCGAGGCACAGACCGAGGCCCTCCTGGCCGAAGTCCTCCGGGAGTTCGGCGACCGGCACCACGAGATCCAGCGGTTTTTCCTCCACCGGTTCGAGCAGGTCCAGGAACATCTGCTGACCGACCAACCCCTAAGCCTCCCCCGCCAGTTGCTGATCGGGTCGTACTTCACCCAGGAGTACTCGCTGGAGTCGGCCGCCCTGTTCAACCCCTCGATGGTCTGGCACCCGGACCAGTCCGACCTGCCCGACGGGGCCCGGCGGTTCATCCTGAGCCTGCGGGCGACCGGCGAGGGGCACATCTCGTCGATCGTCTTCCGCTCGGGCGTGATCACCGGGACCGGCCAGATCCGGATCGAAGACCCGGGGCGGTACGTGACCCCGCCCGACCAAGTGCCGAATGCCCAGTACGACAAGCCCATGTTCATCCGCAAGCTGTTCGAGCTGGGCACCTCGGGTCGGTTTTGCGACTACGTGATGGCCGGTCTCGGTGACCTGTTCACCCTGACCGAGCTGGAGCAGGCCGTGAAGCGCGTCCAGCGGCAGGAGCGGGCGTCCCAGCAGGATCACTCGACGGCCGCCAAGTTCATCCTCACCCTCGCCCGGGCCAATTACGAGGTCAGCTACGCCCCCGAGCAGGCGCTGTCCGAGCGGGTCATCTTCCCGACCGGGCCGACGGAGACGAACGGCATCGAGGACGCCCGGTTCGTCCGCTTCACCTACGACGACGGCCAGGTCTGCTACTACGCCCCCTACACCGCCTACGACGGCCGCGTGATCCTCCCCCAGATGCTCAAGACCGAGGACTTCCTCCATTTCCATGTCAGTACCCTGAACGGGCCCGAGGTGCGGAACAAGGGCTTCGCCCTCTTCCCCCGGTCGATCAACGGCCTGTACGCGATGCTTTCCCGCCAGGACAACGAGAACATCTACCTGATGTACTCGGACAACCTCGCCTTCTGGTATACCAAGGAGCTTGTCGCCAAGCCTACTTACCCGTGGGAATATGTCCAGATCGGCAACTGCGGCTCCCCGATCGAGACGCACGCCGGCTGGCTCGTGCTGACCCACGGGGTCGGCCCGATGCGGAAATATGCGATGGGGGCGATGCTCCTGGACCGGAACGACCCGACCCAGGTGCTTGGCCGCCTCAAGGAGCCCCTCCTCACGCCCGACGAGAGCGAGCGGAGCGGCTACGTCCCCAACGTCGTCTATAGCTGCGGCGGGCTCGTCCACGGCGGCATGCTGGTCATCCCCTACGCCATGTCCGACTACGCTTGTTCCTTCGCCACCGTCCCGCTGGACCAGGTACTCGATGCCATGACCAGGGCCTGACCCCGCCCGCCACACCCGAGCATCAGAGGCCCTGACATTGATGCCCCGCATCACCCCAAGGCCTTCTCACCCCGGCCCTCTCCCGTCCCGGGAGGAGGGCCGGGGTGAGGGCTCTTGGTGGAAGGCCCTTCAACGCGGTTAAACCGGGGAGGTCAGCGAATCGAGCAGCACCCGCTCGGAGAACTCGGCGACGGCCGTGAAGGCGTCGGCGGCGCCGTAGTAGACGAGGAGCGTGTCGCCGTCGCGGACCATCCCGGTCGGGAAGACGACGTTGGGGATGAAGCCGTGGACCTCGAAGTCGGCCTCGGGGTGGAAGAAGGGTTCGGGCGTCCGGCGGAGGACCCGGGCCGGGTCGTCGGGGTCGAGCAGGAGGGCGCCGCCGTAATAGATGCCGACCTCGCCCGGTCGGGTGGGCTGGCGATTCCCGTGGTAGATCTCCAGCCAGCCGTCCGCGACGCGGAGCGGCGGGGTCCCGGCCCCCACGCGGCCCGACTGCCAGGCGCCGCCCCCGACGGCGAGCGGGGCGTGGTCGCCCCAGTGGAGCAGGTCGGGCGAGCGGGCGACCCACATCTCCGGCCGGGTGAACGGCGTCCCGCAGACCGGCCGGTGGAGCGCCGCGTACGACCCGCCGACTCTTTCCGGGAAGAGGACGACGTCCTTGTTCTCCGGGCAGGCGATCACCCCGTGCCGCGTGAACATGCGGAAGTCGGTCGTGGACGCCAGGGCGGTCGCCGGGCCGTGGCGGGAGACGGCCACGTAAGTGAAATAGAACCGCCCGTCGAGCGGGGTGATCCTCGGGTCCTCGACGCCGAACTCCTCGACCTCGGACTGCGGCCGGAAGGTGACGTCGATGATCTCGCGCACGGCCCGCCCGTCGCCGCAACGGACCACCCGCAGGTGGGACGTGAAGGTGAGCCGGACCAGGCCGTCGGCCTTGCGGCGGACGACCCGCGGGTCGATCGGGTCGATCTCGGCGTCGGGCACCCAGTCGACCGTGAGGCCCTCAGCCGGGTCCCAGCGCGGCAGGCCGGTGAACCCCGGCCGCCGCTCGCGGGGCCGCTCGGCGACGCGGACCAGGAGCACCACCTCCCCGTCCGCCCGCCGGACCGCGCCGGGATTCAACACGCTGACCACCTCGAAGTCTTCGCGGGACGCGGGCACGTCGCCGGGCCGGAGCAGCAGCCGGGTGGCGAGACGCGGGGCGCTCATCGGCCGCCCCCCGCCCGGGGGTGGGCCAGCGCGTCGGCCTCGCAGGCCGTGGCGAGGGAGTCCCTGCCGTTGACCTCGGTCGCGACTCGGCGGTGGCCGCGGTCGCGGACCCAGGCGATCTGATCCGCCATCATCGACCGGAGGAGCTCGCCGTACAGGTGCGACTTCTGCCGGCCTTCGCCGTAGGAGAGCTCGATGAGTTGATACGCATCGATGTCCTGGTCCCGGCCGCGGCAGGCGCGATACTTGCCGCCGTAAGGGACGGTGACGTCGAGCCTGGCCTTGGGGAAGAGGTCGCACAGGGCACGGGTCTGCCGCTCGTCCACGACCGCGTGGACCCGGGCGCGGGTGGGGACCCAGTCATCCAAGGTGATGTCGCCCCGCTCGAAGACCAGCCTCAGCTCCTGCCGGTCCATCCGGCCGGTCTGGTGGAACCCGTGATAGAAGTTGACGAGGGCGAAGTCGCCATAGCGGACCGTGCAGTTGACGTGCTCCTCGATCGTGGTCCCCGGGCGGACCCCGACCTGCGCCGCCTCAACCTTCCCCGGCCCGAGCCAGCCGGCGAAGAGGTCGAAGAAGTGGACCCCGTGCTCGACGAAGATCCCGCCGCTTTTTTCCCGGTCCCAGAACCAGTGGTCGGGCGGCAGGTTCTCGTCCGAGGCATAGTTCTCGAACCATCCATGAAGGACCTCGCCCAGCACCCGGCGCTCGACCAGCTTGCCGATGATGTCGAACAGCGGGTTGTAGCGCTGCATCAGATTGGCGACCAGGAGTCGGTCCAGGCGTCGCGCGGCGGCGATCATCTCGTCGGCCTGGGCGACGGTGAGGGCCAGTGGCTTCTCGATGATGACGTGCTTGCCGGCCTCCAGCGCGGCCATCGCCTGCGGGTGATGGAGGAACGGCGGGGTGGCGATGTAGACCAGGTCAACATCGTCGCGGCCGATCAGCGCGTCGATCTCGTCGACGCCCTCGACACCGAACCGCGCGGCGGCGGCCAGCGCCGCGGGCCGGTGGGTGCCGGCCATGCCGACGAGCGTCACCCCCGGCACCTGAGTGAACTGCTGGAGGGCGAACAGCCCGAACCCGCCGCAGCCGATCACCCCTAATCGAATGAGGTTGTCGTCCATCTCTCTGGGAACCGTCTGGGTGAGGTACGGGCGACGGCTCACCTCGCATGAGCCCGTCGAGCCCGCATAAAGAACGGAAGTGCGGGCCATTATACCCGGGACGAGGGGTATAACCTCAAGTCGGACCCTCTCGCTCAGCTCGATCGCCCAAGTATTGCGCGAGCAAATCGCCGAGGCCCTGCGCGCGTCCAAGCATGGATTCTCCCCAGAGCGTCGGGATTA
>JAFANO010000526.1 GCA_019232645.1 Planctomycetaceae bacterium
ACCCTCGAAAATCCCTCACGATCACCCCCTCGAGTCGGCTGCTCCATGATCCTCTGCGTGACGTTGAATCCGTGCCTCGACAAGACCTTGACCGTCCCCGAGTGGCGGCCGGGCGACTCCGTCCGGGGGTTCTCCGTGCGCGAGGTGGTGGGGGGCAAGGGCAACAACGTGGCCCGGGCGCTGGCGCGGCTCGGCCGCAAGGCCCGCCCCGTGACATTCCTGGGCGGCCCGATCGGCCAGCACTGCGCCGACCTGCTCCGGGACGACGACCGGCTCGACCCGCTGGTCATCGCGACCGAGGCCCCCACCCGGGTCATCCTGACGGTCCGGACCGAGGGGACGGCGCACCAGACGGCCTTCTTCGACCCCGACCCGGCGATCACCCCGCCCGAGGCCGACGCGTTGTTCCACCGCGTCGAGGAGGCGATGCTCGCGGGGGGCGTGACGGCGCTGACCCTCTCCGGCTCCAGCCCCTCCCCGGCGACCCACGGCCTCTACAGCGACCTGATCGCGCTGGCGCGGTCGCGGAGGGTCCCCGTCCTGCTCGACACGTATGGCCCGGCACTCGACGCGATCTGGGGCTTCTGGCCCGACGCGATCCACCTCAACCGCCCCGAGGCCGCCGCCCACCTCTGCCGGCCGGCGCCGACCGACGCCGACCTTTGGGCCTTGCTCGACGACTGGGGACGGCACGGGGTCCGCTGCGGCGTCGTCACCGACGGCCCCGGCGCCGTCCTGGTCCGGCACCGCGGTCGTCGCTACCGCGCGGTCCCTCCGAAGATCGACGCCGTCAACCCGATCGGCTCGGGCGACTGCCTCCTGGCCGGCCTGGCCGACGCCTGGCTTTCGGGCCAGGAGCCCGAGCCGATGATCCGCCACGCGCTGGCCTGCGCCGTCGCCAACGCCCTGGTCTGGGACGCGGGGGCCTTCCTGCCCGAAGCGGTCCCGAGTCTGGAGGCGGAGATCGTGATCGAGCCGGTATGCCTGTGACGGGCCTGCCGGGGGGAGGGACCACCGCCGTGATCAGAACTGCGTCTCGGCGATCTCGATGGCCTTGAGCAGTCCGCGCGCCTTGTTGACCGTCTCCTCGTACTCGTCACCCGGGTTGCTATCGTAGACGACGCCGCCTCCGGCCTGGATGTAGGCGGTCTTGCCCTGGAGGACGAGGGTCCGCAGCGCAATACAGGTGTCCATGTTGCCGGTGAAGTCGATGTAGCCGATGGCGCCCGCGTAGGGCCCCCGGCGTCGTGGCTCGACCTCGTCGATGATCTGCATGGCGCGGACCTTCGGCGCGCCCGAGACTGTCCCCGCCGGCAGCCCGGCGCGGAGGGCGTCGAAGGCCGTCTTGCCCGCGCCCAGCCGGCCGGTCACGTTCGAGGTGATGTGCATGACGTGCGAGTACCGCTCGACCTTCATCACGTCGGTCAATTGCACGGTCGCGAAGTCGGCGACCCGGCCGACGTCGTTGCGGCCGAGGTCCACCAGCATGATGTGCTCGGCGCGCTCCTTGGGGTCGGCCAGGAGCTCCTCGGCCAGCGCCCGGTCCTCGGCCTCGTCCCGGCCCCGCCGCCGGGTGCCGGCCAGCGGCCGGATCGTGACCATCCCGTCCTCGACCCGGACCAGGATCTCGGGCGAACTGCCGATCAGGCAGAAGTCGCCAAGGGGCAAGTAGAACAGGAACGGGCTGGGGTTGACGACCCGGAGCACCCGGTAGATGTTGAACGGCTCGGCCGTGGTCTCGACCTGGAATCGCTGGCTCGGGACCACCTGGAAGATGTCGCCGGCCTTGATGTATTCCTGGCAGTGGCGGACGACCGCCTCGTATTGCTCGCGGGTGAAGTTCGACCGCGGGACGAGCCGGACCGGGCCCTCGGTATCGATGTCGCCGAGGCCCAGCTCGGGGCCGGGCTCGGCCAGACGGGCGACCAGGTCGTCGACCCCGGCGCAGGCGCGGTCATAGGCGACGCGGGGGTCGGTGCCCGGCCCGAGGTGGGCCTGCGCGACGACCAGGATGGTCTTGCGGATGTGGTCGAACAGGACCATCCGATCGTGGAACGCGAACGAGAGGTCGGGCAGGCCCCGATCGTCGGGCGGGGCGTTGGGCAGCCGCTCGGTGTAGCGGACCGCGTCGTAGGAGGCGTAGCCGACCGCCCCTCCCGCGAAGCGAGGGAGGCCCGGCAGGTGGACCGCCCGATACCGTTCGACCAGCCCCTGGAGCTCGCGGAACGGGTCGTCCGACGTGAAGCGGCGGGCCGCCCCGGGGTCGCTCGCCGACGTCACGGCGACCTCGTCACCCCGGGCCTCGAAGCGGAGGAACGGCTCGGTCCCCAGGAAGCTGAACCGGCCGACTTTCTCGCCGCCGATGACGCTCTCGAAGAGGAAGGAGGGGGGCGTCCGCTCGATCCGGCGGAAGGCGGAGACGGGGGTCAAGCCGTCGCCGGTCAGTTGGCGGTAGACCGGCACGCAGGGGGCCTCGCCGGCCCGGCACGCGAAGTCCTCGAAACTGGGGCGGTGCGGGGTCATCGGGCATGGCCTCGGAGGGCCCTCGGCGCGGGCCGGGGGACGGACCCGGCGCGGCGCCGAGGTGCCCCCCGATCGTAGCAGCCGGGACCTCCGTCGACAAGCCGACGCCGCCCGCCCGGGACGCCCCTTCGAGGCCCCCCCGACCTCTTCTAAAGCCCTTTTGATGACAAGATTTAACACCCGGCCCCCGGCCCGGCTCGGCGGGCCGATCGATGCCCGCGATTGCTTGACACCCCGGTGGGCCGAATTACAATAAGGATGCACGGAGCCGCCGCTTTCCCAGCCGTGAAAAGGGTCGTCTCGCCCCCGGTCGTCGCGCGGGGAGGTCGGGATGCCGGAGCCCCGTTCGGACCGGCGGAGTTCTCTTTATATGAAATGTCAGAAATGTGCCAAACCGGCCACGTTCCATATCACCGACATCGAGCGGGGCAAGCCACGGGAGTACCACTTCTGCGACGAGCACGCCCGCCAGCATCTGACCCCGGCGGAAGAGGTGCATGAGTCCCCGCCGATGAGCGAGCTGGCCAAGAAGCTGATCGTCGGCGGCCAGGGGGGCGCACGCGAGGCGTCCGCCGCCGACCGGCAGGTCTGTCCGGTCTGTCAGACGACCTTCCTGGAGTTCCGCAACTCGGGACGGCTCGGCTGCCCCTACGACTACGAGGTCTTCCGCGACGAGCTGATGCCCTTGCTCGAGAACATCCACGACGAGACGCGGCACTCGGGCAAGGTCCCCAAGCGGGCGCCCCGGAACACCCAGCAGCAGACGACCCTGATCCAGTTGCGCAACGACCTGAAGCGCGCCGTCGCGGCCGAGGATTACGAGACCGCGGCGCGGGTGCGTGATAAGATCAAGGTGATCGAGCAAGAACAGGGGCGATGACGCGGCATCGCCCCGTCGGATGGATGTCGGCCCATGACGTGTCAACACTGTCAGGATGAAGCGACGGTCCATCTGACCGAGACGGTCGAGGGCGAACGCCGCGAGTTCCACCTCTGCAAGTCCTGTGCCCGGGAGGCCGGGCTGCCGTTGCCCGAGGGGCCGCCCGCCCTGGCTCTGGATGCCGTTGTCCAGAGCCTGATTGTCACCCACGTCGGCGAGCTGGTCGGGGAGCTCGCCCGCCTGACGTGTCCCGAGTGTGGCTTGAAGTTCATGGAATTCCGGGCCCGGGGACGACTCGGCTGCCCCAACGACTACCTCGTCTTCGCCCGCGGTCTGCTCCCCCTGCTGGGCCATGCCCACGGCGCCACCCGGCATGTGGGCAAGCGGGCGCGGTGGTCGTCGGACGCGAGCGAACGGCTCCGGACCCGGACCCGCCTCAGGGCGGCCATCGCTCGCGAAGATTACGAAGAGGCCGCGCGGCTTCGCGACTTGCTCCGCCTCAAGGACGCCGACGCATGAATCTCGACGACCTGACCCGAACCTCCGGCGAGTGGTTGCGTGGCACCGGCCCCGAGAGCGATATCGTGATGTGCTCGCGGATCCGGCTGGCGCGGAACCTGGCCGATTTCCCCTTCAGCAACCGCGCCAGCCGCGGCGAGAAGGCGGAGATCGAGGCGAACTTCAAGTCCAGCATGAACGCCGGCGGGCTCGACCTGACCTACCTCGACGTCAACTCCTTGTCGAACCTCGACCGCCAGTTCCTGGTCGAGCGGCAGTTGATCTCGCGCGAGCTGGCCGCCAGCGAGGGGCCCCGGGGCGTCGCCATCGGGTCGCAGGAAAATACCTCGATCATGGTCAACGAGGAGGATCACCTCCGCGTCCAGGTCATGCTCTCGGGTTTGTCGCTCTCCGACGTCTGGGACCGGATCAATCGGCTCGACGACCAGCTCGAGGAGCACCTCGCCTACGCCTACAGCCCGCAGCTCGGCTATCTGACGGCCTGCCCGACCAACGTCGGCACCGGCATCCGGGTGGGAGTGATGCTCCACCTGCCCGCGCTGGTGCAGACCAAGCAGATCGACAAGGTCTTCCGCGCCCTTCAGAAGATCAACCTGGCCGTCCGGGGCCTCTACGGTGAGGGGACGCAGGCTTTCGGCGACTTCTACCAGATCTCGAACCAGCAGACCCTGGGTAAGAGCGAGCAGGAGCTGATCCGGATCCTGACTGACGTCGTCCCCCAGGTCATTCAGTACGAGCGGACCGCCCGCCAGGTCCTGATGAACGAGCGGCGGCAGCACCTCCACGACCAGGTCAGCCGTGCCTACGGCGTCCTCAAGACGGCGCATACGATCTCCAGCGAGGAGACGATGCACCTGCTCTCGAGCGTCCGGATGGGGATCAACCTCGGCCTGATCGACGACCTGGCGATTTCGACGGTCAACGAGCTGTTCATCCAGACCCAGCCCGCCTACCTCCAGAAGCTTCAGGGCACCGAACTGGGC
>JAFANO010000627.1 GCA_019232645.1 Planctomycetaceae bacterium
ACGTGGTCAACAAGAAGGCGGAGGTGATCCGCGTCTACCTGCCGCCCGACACCAACTGCCTCCTTTCGGTGATGGACCACTGCTTGCGGAGCCGCCACTACGTCAACGTCGTCGTCGCGAGCAAGCACCCGTCGCCGCAGTGGCTGACGATGGACCAGGCGGTCAAGCACTGCACCGCGGGGATCGGGATCTGGGAGTGGGCCAGCAACGACCACGGGAGCGAGCCCGACGTGGTCATGGCTTGCGCCGGCGACGTGCCGACCCTGGAGACCATCGCCGCGGTGCAGCTCCTGCGCGAGCACATCCCGGGGCTGAAGATCCGGGTGGTCAATGTGGTGGATCTCATGCGCCTCGAGCCCAACACCGAGCACCCGCACGGCCTGAACGACCATGACTTCGACATCCTGTTCACCAGGGACAAGCCGATCATCTTCGCCTACCACGGCTATCCCTGGCTGATCCACCGCCTGACCTACCGCCGCACCAATCACAGGAACCTGCACGTCCGCGGCTACAAGGAGGAGGGGACGATCAGCACGGCGTTCGACATGACGGTCATGAACGACCTCGACCGGTTCCACCTGGTCGGGGACGTCGTCGACCGCCTGCCGCAGCTCGGGGGCGATGCGGCGTACGCCAAGCAGGCGGTCCGCGACAAGCTGATCGAGCACCGGGAGTACATCACGCGATACGGCGAGGACATGCCCGAAATCCGCAACTGGAAATGGAACGTGAAGGCGACCGATTGACCGCCGCACCGGAGGCCCACCCATGGCGGAGCCGCTACCCCAGATCTTCCTGGCCCGGCACGGCGAGACCGCGTGGACGGTCACCCGCCAGCACACCGGCCGGACCGACCTGCCGCTAACGGAGCGCGGCGAGGCGAACGCCCGGAGGCTCGGCGAGCGGCTCCGCGGGGTGACGTTCGACCGCGTCTTCGCCAGCCCGCTCCGGCGTGCCCGGCGGACGTGCGAGCTGGCCGGGTACGGCGACCGGTCCGAGGTCGCTGATGACCTGGTTGAATGGGACTACGGGTCCTATGAAGGCCGTCGCACCGTCGAGATCCGTCAAGAACGGCCCGACTGGTCTCTCTTCCGTGACGGCTGCCCGGGGGGCGAGTCGGTCGAGGCGGTCGGCGCCCGGGCCGACCGGTTGGTCGCCCGACTCAGGGGCGTGCGGGGGCACGTCCTGCTCTTCGGGCACGGACACTTCTTCCGCGTCCTGGCCGCACGTTGGCTCGGGCTACCCCCGGGGGACGCCCGCTTCTTCCTGATGAGTTGTGCGTCGCTCGGCATCCTGAGCTACGAGCACGCGCTGGACGACCCGGCGATCCTGCTCTGGAACGACGACCGCCACGTCATGCCGGGCTGACGTGGCGATCGTATTCGGATCAACCCGAAGCGGACGACTCACAAACGGGAGGAGGGTATCCCTCATGGCGCCACCCCGCAAGCCACCCCCGCCGGTCAAGCCGGGCCGGCCTGACGCGGACACGCTCGCCAAACCCGTCGGCTCGGAACCTTTCCAGGACGGCACGGTCTCGTTCGCCGGCACGCCCGACGCATCTTACGAGCGCCGGCTGGTGCTCGACCACGTCGTCCCTCCGAAGCAAGCGACCCGGCGCGATCGCTTCGAGGCGGCGGCCTGGGCGGTCCGTGACCTGCTGACGCGGCGTTGGATCGCGACCGGTGAGGCGTACGACCGGGTCAACCCCAAGCAGGTCTACTATCTGTCGATGGAGTTCCTCATCGGCCGGTCGCTCGCCAACACCATCCTGAACCTCGGGGCCCAGCCGCTCGTCCGCGAGGCGCTGGAGCGTTACGGGCTCGACTGGCAGGAGCTGGCCGAGACGGAGCCCGACGCCGGGCTGGGCAACGGCGGGCTCGGGCGGCTGGCCGCCTGCTTCCTCGACTCGCTGGCGACCCTCCAGATCCCCGCGATCGGCTACGGCCTGCGCTACGAGTTCGGCATCTTCCGCCAGGAGATCGTCGACGGGCGCCAAGTCGAGCACCCCGACCCCTGGCTCCGCCGGCCCGACCCGTGGGAAGTCGCCCGACCCGGCGAGGCCCTGGACGTCGGGTTGAACTGCTCGTTCGAGTTGAAGGACGGGCGGCTCAAGGCGACCCCGAACGTCCCGTCCAAGATGACCGGCGTGCCGTTCGATCGCCCGGTCGTCGGGTTCGGCGGCCGGACGGTCAACACGCTCCGGCTCTGGGGCGCCGCGGCGCACGAGGACTTCAACTTCCTGGAGTTCAGCCGGGGCGACTTCTTCGACGCCGTCCACGAGAAGGTCGCGGCCGAGTCATTGACGCGGGTCCTCTACCCCGACGACTCCACGCCCCGGGGGAAGGGGCTGAGGTTCGTCCAGGAATACTTCCTGGTCTGCTGCGCGCTGGCCGACATCGTGCGTCGGTTCCTGGCCCGGGGCAACGCCTGGCGCGACCTGCCCGACAAGGTCGCGGTCCAGCTCAACGACACCCACCCGGCGTTAGCCGTCGCCGAGCTGATGCGGATCCTGCTCGACCAGGCTCGCCTCGGCTGGGCCGAGGCGTGGGACCTGACGGTGCGGACCCTGGCCTATACCAACCACACGCTCTTGCCGGAAGCGCTGGAGACCTGGCCGGTGGCCCTGTTCGAGGTCGTGATGCCCCGTCACCTGGAGATCATCTACGAGGTCAACCGCCTCTTCCTCGACGACGTGCGCCGGCGTGACCCCGGCGACGAGGGCCGCGTCCGGCGCGTCAGCCTGATCCAGGAGGGTCCGCAGCGGCGCGTGCGGATGGCCCACCTGGCGGTCGTCGGGTCGCACAGCACCAACGGCGTGGCCGCGATCCACTCGCGGCTCCTGCGCTCGACCGTGGTGAAGGACCTGGCCGACCTGTTCCCCGAGCGGTTCAACAACAAGACCAATGGGGT
>JAFANO010000760.1 GCA_019232645.1 Planctomycetaceae bacterium
CGACGGCCTTCGGCTGGGTTTACGTCATGCGCCACCTCAAGCTGGCCACGATCGGTGCGGTCTACTCCGTCTCGATGATCCTCCTGCTGACCGGCGTCGGCGTCGCCGGCTTCGGCCAACCGCTCAACGCCTCCGAGGTCGCGGGGCTGGCGATGGCGATCGGCTCCCTGGTCCTGCTGATGAGGTTCGCCTGAACAACCCGAGGCGAGGGCGAGACCCGGCCGTCCTTCATACCCCCTGATGCGTCGATCCCGAAGGAAACCGACACGCCTCGGCCGGGCTCAGTCGGAAAGGTGGAAATCACCCCGAAATGTTAAGTCGTCTCCTCCCTTTTCGCACGGCTCGGGATTTGCATTTGCCCTGAACCAATCCACGCGAGGCGCCACGATAGGGACAGGGGCATCATGACCCAGGAGACGCGGTTGAGCGGGCGGGAACTCAGGCAGAGTCTGCGCGAGCGGTTCGGCTTCCGCCGGTTCCGGCCCGGCCCGGCGCGGGCCGTCCAGGCGGCGATGGATGGCCGCGACACGATCGTCATCATGCCGACCGGGTCGGGCAAGAGCCTCTGCTTCCAGCTCCCCGCGCTGGCGCTGGAGGGGACCACGATCGTCGTCAGCCCCCTGATCGCGCTGATGAAGGACCAGACCGACGCCTTGAGCGAGCGAGGGATCGAGGTCGCCACGGTCAACAGCACGCTCTCGGCCCGCGCCGAGCGCGAGACGATCGCGGCGATCGCGGCCGGGGAGAAGGAGTTCGTCTACGCCACGCCCGAGCGGCTCAGCGATCCCGAGTTCCGCGCGCTGCTGCGGTCGATGACCATCGACCTGTTCGTGGTCGATGAGGCGCACTGCGTCAGCCAGTGGGGGCACGACTTCCGCCCCGAGTTCCTGGTCCTGGGCGAGGTGATCGACGAGCTGGGCCACCCGCCCGTCCTCGCCCTGACCGCCACCGCCACGCCCGACGTCGTGGACGACATCCGGCGCCAGCTGCGCATCCCCGACGCCGAGGTGGTCCACACCGGCATCTACCGCCCCAACCTCGCCCTCGGCGTCCTCAGCGCCCAAGGCGAGGACGCCAAGCGATACGAACTGATCCGGCTGCTCAAGGCGATCGGCGGGACCGGCATCGTCTACACGGCGACGATCAAGGCGGTCCGGGAGCTGACCGCCTTCCTCGAAGGGCACGGGCTGGAGGTCGCACCCTATCACGGCCGGCTCAAGGCGGCGGAGCGGGCGGAGAACCAGGACCGATTCATGCGCGGCGAGCTGAAGGCGATCGTCGCCACCAACGCGTTCGGGATGGGGATCGACAAGCCCGACATCCGGTTCGTGATCCACCACCATTTCCCCGCCACGCTCGAGGCGTACTACCAAGAGGCCGGCCGCGCGGGGCGCGACGGCGAGCCGGCCCGCTGCATCCTCCTGTTCGATCCGACCGACAGGCACTTGCACGCGTTCTTCCAGGCCGGTCGCTATCCCACCGGAGAGGACCTGATCAACGCCCACCACGCCCTGAAACGCCTGGCCGACGCCCCCGAGCCACCGACGTTCGCCGAGGTCGCGGCGATTTCTCCCTTGGGCAAGACGCGCCTCAAGCTGATCCTGGGCTTCTTCAAGCAGCGCGGGGTCGTCCGGGAGGAGAAAAGCCGATTCGTCCTGCTCCACCGGGAGATGACCCCCGATGACCTCGAACGGATGGCCCGCGACTACCGCGAGCGCGACGAGCGCGACCGACTTAAGCAGCAGCAGATGATCGAGTACGCCGAGTCACGCGACTGCCGCTGGGACGTCCTGGTCGGCTACTTCGGTAAGGACGAGGGGGCCGAGCCGATCGCCTGCGGCCATTGCGATCGCTGCGCGCCGGAGGAGTGGGGCGAGTCAGTCGGTTTCTGATCGACCTGCGCACGGGTCGCGGGCGCTGGAGACGGCCCGGCAACTGGTCGCCTCGGTCGCCTGGTGTGGGGCCGCGACGCAGCAGGCACCGCTGGTGCTGCCGGTCGACGACCACCTGCCTTGCGTCGAAATCAGAGCTACAGCTGCCGAAAGTCGGTCAAGGTCACGCCCGAGCAAAAGGAGGCGACCCGCCGGCCCAAGGCCGAAGACGAGAAGGTCTCCACGATCGCCCGGGCCATCGGCCTGGCTCGCCCTACGATCTATTCCGTGATTGATGGGCAAACTTGATCCGTGCTTCGGTCAGGGCGGGCCGTCACTGCTCAACCGGAGCCTACTCGGCGAGCCCCAGATTATCGGCAATCTCCTCCATGACCTCCGCAATCCGACCCCACCCGCGCCCGTCGATCCGGCGGATCACCTCCAGCTCCAGATCGGCTATGCCGACCCCGCATCGCTCGAGGTCGTCCCTCCTGATTTCGAGCCGCTCCAGTTGAGCCCGGATCGCGGCGCGCACGTGGGACGCGTCGATTCCCGGCAGATACTCGTCCATTTTAGCCTCCTCTCTTCCGGTCCACAGAGCTCCAGCTCCTCTCTTCCGATCCACAGAGTTCCAGCGAACAATCCCACCGCTACTAGCAATTTTCATTCCCTCGAGCGCCTTTGTCAAAGAAATTTTTCTCATTTTTTT
>JAFANO010000080.1 GCA_019232645.1 Planctomycetaceae bacterium
AAGATCATCACCGCCGAGGCGCGGCGACTCCTGACGCTCGCCGCCGAGGACGCCGCCCTTCGTGCCGAGTTGCGTGCCCTGGCCGAGGAGGTCCTGGCGGCGACCGGACCTCCGAGAGCCGGTCTCGATGCCGGAATGGAGCCCTTACCCTCCTGGGATATCCCGACTTCGCCCTCCGAAGAGGGCTCATCTCCCGGCCCGACGACCCCCGAGGTCGCACGCGCCGATCCGGTCCTGGCGCCCGAGCCGCTCAGGGAATTGACGCTGGGGAGGTCGCCCCCGGCTCGGAGCGAGATCCGGCCGGCCGCGACAGTCGGCGCGTCGGGATCCTCCGACGACGACCTCCCCGAGATCGAAGCCCGTTGCCGGCGCAAGGCCGAGGCCGCTCGCTGGGCGGCGGAACGACAGCGGCGGGCTCGAGAGGGCACCGACTTCCCGGTCGAGGAGACGCCGATGGATCGGGAGGTCGCCGAGTGGGCCGACCGGCTGTCGGATCGCTGCCACGGGATCGACGCCCCGGGCGCCGCGCAACCCCCCGACGTCTCGCGGCTCGACCAGGCGGGCGGTTGCTACGAGGCGGTCGCCGAGGCGCTCGCGCTCGTCAGCGGGACCCTCGACGACCGCCGAGGCCACCCGAAGGCCCTGGAGCGAGGGCTCTCCCTCGTCGCCGAGGCCCAATCGGCGCTGAGGACGGCGCTCCAGCTCCTGCACGCTCCCGAAGACCCGGACCAGCTCCGGGTCTTCGAGTGGCTGAAGGCGACCGCGGCCTGGCACCACGTCTTCATCAAGCGGTTCATGCGGGCCGACGACCCGGCGGATCCCGCCCGCTGGGGCGACCTCCTCTCCCGCGTCGAACGGGAGCAATCCCGCCAAGGCCGGGCCGGCAGGCCGTCCCGGTCCTCCTCGGCGATCGAGCGGCTCCGCGCCCTCCTGGATGCCCTCCGGAAGGGCGAGGATGCCGGCGAAGGCTGGCGAGCGGTCATCGAGGCCGTCGACGAGATCGTCGAGCAGGGGACCCCGCCCAGCAATCGGGAGATCCGCGACCTCCTGTTGCCCGTGCTCGACGAGATCCCCGAGCGGGAGGACCTGCCGAATGGGTTCCGGCTCGTCCTGCGGGAGATCGACCGGTTCCTGGCGACCCGGCCGGGTCTGTCGTCGGCGACGGTTGCCCCCGAGCCCGGCGCCGAGGTCAAGGCGGCGGCCCGACTGCTCGGCGGCAAGGCCGTCGTGCTGATCGGGGGGAGCCGCCGGCGCGAGGCCCAGGAGTCCTTGAAGCGGGCCTTGGGCCTGAAGGAGCTCATCTGGGTCGAGACCAAGGAGCATCAGTCGGTCGGGTCGTTCGAGCCGGCGATCGCCCGCCCGGACGTGGCCCTGATCCTGCTGGCGATCCGCTGGTCGAGCCATGCGTTCGGGGACGTCAGGCAGTACTGCGACCGCCTCGGCAAGCCCCTGGTACGCCTCCCGGGCGGATACAGCCCCAACCAGGTCGCGGCCCAGATCCTGTCGCAGACCAGCGGGCAATTCGGAGACGGCTGAAGCGCCCAACCGCGATCTCGTGGCCCTGCTGGATGGAGAGGGTCTCCTTGGACGAGATCTCGGCGGAGTCTGGAAGGGTAGCAGAAGGGGAGGGCGTCGCGTGGTCTTTCCGGGGCGAAGGGCGACGATCCGGTCAATGACATCGTCCCGGAGCTGGATTCTCCGATCATCGCGGCGGAGATCCCAACGAGGCGGTCCTGGAGATCGCCGACGGCCATGGGGTGCCCGGACCCTGGATCATGGTGGAGATCGCGGCGAGGAACAGGAGCAGGACCAGTGTCCCGACGGCGCCGAGGACGGCCTTGTCGCTGCCCGAGAGCGGCGCGGCCGGCGTCTCTTCGAGATACTCGGAGAACGCCTTCAAGGAGCCCCGCTGGGGGCCCTGCTTCTCATCTTCAAACAGCTCGTGCTTCCGCGCCTTGATCGATTGATCCTGCGACTCTCGGGGGCACATGGGTCGCCTCTTCAGGGGATTTGCGTCGCGGGGTCAGGGGCGGGCGACGAACGACCAGTCCCAGCTCCGGGGATGGTCGGCGAAGTCGGCACCGCCGGCGAGGCTCTCGTCCCAGGGGTAGAGCACCTGGTCCAGCTCGACCGAGGAGAACCCGGCCTTGGTCAGCCGGTGGCGGACCTCGAACGGCTGCCAGAACTTCTGCCGGAGGCCCAGGAACTGGAACCGGCCGAAGGCGAAGTCGTAGTACTCGTGCTCGCCGTGGAAGGCCGCCGTCCGCTCGGCCTCCTCGGGGGCGAGGCCCTGGTCGAGCGCCCGGTCCATCAGGAGCATCGTGTGGTAGTGGATCGCGTCCATCGCCGGCACGACCCCCAGGAACACCCCGTCGGGCCGGAGGCTGGCGCGGATGGCGCGGAGCGTCCGGTCGATGACCCGGACGTCGGGCATGACCAGTGAGTTGACCGCGACCGCCACGTCGAGCTGGCCCGCGTAGTCGTCGAGGTCGTGCATGGCGCGGGCCTCGAAGATGATCCCTGCCGCCGCGTCGCCGAGCCGCGCTTTGGCGCGCGCCAGCATCGCGGGGGCGAAGTCCAGCGCGACCACCCGGCCGAACCGTCCGGCCAGCCGGGGCAAGAGCGGGCCGGTCCCGCAGCCGAGGTCGGCCACCGTCCGGCGCGCGGGCTCGGGGACCGCGTCCAGCGCCGCCAGCAGCGGGTTCTCGACGCCGGGGTGGAAGGCGTCGAGGAACAGCTCATCATACCGCGCGGCGTGGCGATTCCACTGGCGGCCTTGGTCCTGGAGGCCGGGCACCCGGCCGACGGCCTTCCGCCCGGGTTTGGCCTGCTCAGGGACGTCCGACTTCTTGGTTCCCGACACCGACTGGGCCCTCATGACGATGGGACGGACCGCGCCCGGGGAGGGTCAGGCACGAAACGGACGACGTCGATCGCTACCGCCTGCGACGTGCCCAGCACGTCGCGACGGTAGTGCCGGGGATAACCGAACTTGGGGTCGGGGCTGAACCGGAGCACCACTCGGGTCCCCTTGGGCTGGCCGAACGGCGCCGGCTGCCTGAGCTGCGCCAAGTCCTCCTCGATGGTCAGGAACA
>JAFANO010000143.1 GCA_019232645.1 Planctomycetaceae bacterium
GGACGCTCGTGCCGGTCGTCACCGGCCGCCGCTCGGGCCATGAGGTCGTGCACCGGCTCCGCCGCAAGTGGGACCTGGGCCACGGCCTGCTCGAGTCGCTCGGGCGGGTCCGGGCGGAGGTCCACGAGCTGGCCGACCTCCGCGGCCGGCCGGCCGCGGTCCTCGAGCGCCTGGGCCGCGACTTCGAGCCGCTGGCCCCCCATTCGGTCGCCGCGCTCCGGGACCTGGTCCGGACGCTCGAGGACTTCGGCGTCGACCTCGACCGCGTCGCGCTCGACCTGGGGTTCGGCCGGGGGATCGGTTTCTACTCGCAGATGATCTTCGAGCTGGTCGTGCCGGCGCCCGAGGGATCGGTCGAGGTCTGCGGCGGCGGCCGGTACGACGGCCTGGCGCGGGTCCTGGGTAGCGACCGCGATGACCGGGGCGTCGGCTTCGCCTTCGGCCTGGAGCGGCTCTTGCAAGTGCGCGAGGCGCGGGGGCGCACGCCCTCGCCGGCCGCCCGCCGGGGCTTCCTGGTCGCGCCGCTGAGGCCCGAGGCGCGCGCCCACGCGATCCGCCTGGCGACTCGGATCCGCGCCGGGCGCGCCCGCGCGGTCCTGGAACCCTGGCGGACGCTCGACGAGGCGACCGCACGGGCCGGGGCGCTCGGCCTGGCCTGGGTCGTCGGCGTGCGGGGGCCGCTCGACGACCCCGGCGCGCTGACGCTCCGCGACGCGGCCGACCGGACCGAGGCCGACAGCTCACTCGCGCACCTCGACCGCCTGGCGCGCGAGCAGGCCGAGGGCGAGGGCCGGCGATGATGCCACCGACGATCGACGCGATCCGACTGGCCCTGCCCTCGAAGGGGCACCTCTACGACGGCGTCGTCGAGCTGCTCAAGACCGCCGGGTACAAGGTCCGCCGCGCCAGCGACCGGCAATATGAGGCGACGATCGCCGGCCATCCCCGGTTCCACGTCGTCTTCATGCGGCCGACCGACATCGTGACCCAGGTCGAGGAGGGCCGCTGCCACCTGGGCGTCACCGGCATGGACCTCTTCGCCGAACGCGCCGCCGAGGCCGAGCGCTCGGTCGTCGTCGTCCCCGACCTCGGCTACGGCGCCTGCCGCCTGGTGGTCGCCGTCCCCGAGAGCTGGATCGACGTCACCCACATCATCGACCTGGTCGACCTGACCGCCGAGTTCAAGGCCTCGGGGAAGACCTTCCGGGTCTCGACCAAGTACCCCGCGCTGACCCAGGCGTACTTCCGCCGCTGGGGCATCTATTACTATCAATTGATCGACTCGGAGGGGGCGCTGGAGCTGCACCCGACGCTGGGGATCGCCGACGTGATCGTCGACCTGACCAGCTCGGGGACGACGCTCAAGGACAACCGGCTCCGCGAGATCGAGCAGGGGACGGTGCTCGACTCGGCGTCCTGCCTGATCGGCCACGCGCCGAGCCTGGCGGCGCTGGCGGAGGAGGGGGAGACGGGCCCGCTGGCCCTGCTGCTCGACGCCATGGACGGCGTGCGGGCCTCGGACGGCTGGCTCCACCTGGAGGTCGTCGGCGGCCCGGCCGCCCCCGGCCCCGAGACGGCCTCGGCCGTCGCCGACTCCCTGCGCGACCAGGGCGCCCAGCACGTCGCGCGGGGCGAGGTCTGGGACGACCGCGGCGCCCCCGGCTGGCGCGTCACCGCGCTGGTCGCCGCCCGCAAGCTGGCCGCCTGCCAGCGGCAACTCTTCCGGCTCGGCGCCAGCCGGGTCGTCGGCCTCCCCACCCGGTTCGTCTTCGAACGCCATGGCCACTCGACCTTCGACCACCTCCTCAGCCAGCTCGCTCCTCCGACCTCTCCCCCCGGAAGCGGGCCGGGGTGAAGGCGCCCACGCTTCGATCCTCATCGCGTCGGGGCCTCACCGTTCGGAATCGCCCGGATCGCTTGCCTTTCCCCGAGATCGTCCGCCGCTTCCGCCGCGGCCACCTCCCCGCGCTGGCCGGGGCCCCGATCGACCCTGCCGAGGTCTGCCTCGACCCCCTGGCGCCCGACGACCATTTCCGGCTCGGCCCTCTGCCGGGCCGCGTCGACGTGATCGTCGCCCCGCCGTGCCGCGGGCACGGCTTCAAGTTCTCCTGCCTCATCGGCCGCATCCTCGCCGATCTCGCCGCTTTTGGAAGCACCGATCTTGACTTCGCCCCCTGGCGAATCGAGCCTGTCGGGGATCCACCCGGGCCGACAGCGCCGGGATAAGGACATCAAATCGATCGACAAAGTGATATTGCTCGCTCCGACCTCAGGGTTTGCCTCAATTTGATGCAAGGATCCTCGAACCCGTCTATAGAATTTACATTTATTCATAATTTCGTAGCCTGGAGGACCGTTCCCGTCAGGGGACCTTCTCCAAGCCTTGATCTTTTGCGCAACAATTCTTTAGGATCGCGAGGCCGGGTGCTCTTCGTCGGCCGAGCAAGTCTTTGGCACAGGAGTTGCTCTTCACCTCAACGGCGTTCGGAATGCGGGATCCCGAAGGGATGTTGATCCCTCGCCCGTGAGGCAATGAGGAGGTTCGTCCTCGGGATCGCGGCCACACGAGGTCGCGATTGAAGATGGGGAGGAAGACCAACCGATCAGAACATTACCCTGCGATTCCTTGTCATTCAAGCAGTATCCCCGAGAGTTCGAGTGTCTCTCATCCGACCAGGGTTCTTGAGGGACGATTCGCCGGCCACGGAGAGATACGTCCCAACGGAGTGAGTGGCGTCATGTCTCCGGCCCGCGTGGAGGGTGGCCCGTCCCCCGGATCGCCCTTCCCCCCGATGCATCTTGATCCGAATCACGCATGAGGTGATCAAAGATGTCACAGCGGCTCTTGCGCGGCCAGCCCCTGGATTCCGCGCCTCAGGTCGCGAGGATGGCGTTCCATGCCATGCTCGTGTTGGGTGTGGTGGTTGTCGTCGCGATGGGCGGCAATCTCGCCCTCCGGGCGATCGATTTGAATCCTCAACCTCAGGTGAAGGCGAAGGACCCGGCGACGCCGAGCGGCGAGGTCATCGCGCGTCGGGCGGGGGGTGCGAGCGGGGCCCTGGTCATTTGCGGCGGAGGCATGTTGCCCGACGCGGTGCGGGACCGGTTCTTCGAGCTGGCCGGGGGCCCCAAGGCGCGGATCGTGGTGATCCCGACGGCCTCGCTGAACGCCGATCGGCCCTCGGCCGTCCGCGTGCTGGAGATCTGGAAGCGGCGGGGCGCGGCCTCGGTCCGGATGCTGCACACGAGGTCGCCGGAGCGGGCCAACGACGCGGACTTCGTGCAGCCGTTGCGGGAGGCCACCGGCGTCTGGATCGGCGGCGGCGACCAGGTCCTGCTGAGCAAGGCCTACGTCGGCACCGAGGTCGAGCGGCAATTGAAGGCGGTGCTCGACCGCGGCGGCGTGGTCGGGGGGACGTCGGCCGGGGCGGCGATCATGACCCGGGTCATGATCGCCAACGGCCGGACCAAGGCCCATCTCAGCCAGGGGTTCGACTTCCTGCCGGGCGCCGTGGTCGACCAGCACTTCCTGAGGCGGAACCGCATGGAACGGCTGCTCGGCGTCCTGTCGTCGCACCCCGAGCTGATCGGGCTGGGCATCGACGAGCAGACCGCCCTGGTCGTCGAGGTCCGCGAGCATCACCTGAGCGTGATCGGCAACTCCTACGTGGTCGCCTGCGTCCCGGACAAGGAGAACCGCCATCCCCGATTTCAGTTCCTCAAGCCGGGCGACCAGACCGACCTGGTCCTGCTGAAAGCCCCGACCGTGACCGCCGTCGCCGCTCAGGACCTGTAATCGCGCCGGCCGGAGATCAATCGTTCGAAGTCGGATGCCCGTGTGCGATGACGTCCGCACGACGTCGCCGCACGCGGGCATCCGGCTTTGTCGCTTGGGCTGGTGAACGGCGATCGGGGATGGGATGACTCATTCCTGAAGGGTCGGCGGACCCCAGCCCAGGGCTGTGGCCCTGAGGCCGGAGAGCGACCGGGGTCGGACCTCTCATACAACTTCCATGATCATTGCCGACTGACCGACGGCCGCCGCTCCGCCACCGAGGGGGGTGAGGCATGTATTGACTCGCCGTTCATGCGCAACTACAATTTTACCGGAAATTGTACGACCTAAAATCAGCGGAACAATAAGCAAGGATCCTTTGAAGCGATCCTCCTCGGACACTCGCCGACCTGCTGCGACCAATCGTGACGGCCCCGGTCCCGGGCCGGTCCCGATCTCTTGGAGATATGGAAATGCTCCGCGGTAGCGGCGACCTCGAAACGAGCCCACAACCGACCAGGGTCGATGCGCCGGCGGTCTCGGTGCTGATGCCCGTTTACAACGCCCAGCGCTATGTCGCCGAAGCGATCGAGAGCATCCTCGCGCAGACGTTCACCGACTTCGAGTTCCTGATCATCGATGATGGCTCGACGGACGGCTCGCTGCCGATCCTGGAGCGCTATGCGCGGCGGGAAGAACGCATCCGGCTGATCAGCCGGGCGAATACCGGCTACCTGGTGGCCCTCAACGAGATGCTCGGGATCGCCCGGGGCGAGTTCATCGCCCGGATGGACGCCGATGACATCGCGCTGCCGGAACGGTTCGAGCGCCAGTTGTGCTACCTGGCCGACCATCCTGAGTGCGTCATGGTCGGCAGTCGGGTCATCATCATCGATCCGGACGGCAGCCCGCTGACGATCATGGGCGAGGCCCTGACGCACGAGGAGATCGATCACGCCTTGATGGCCGACCGGGGGCAGATGGTCTACCACCCTTCGGTCATGTTCCGGGCGCGGGCCCTGGCCGGGGTCGCCCCCTACCGAGAGGAGTACTACACGGCGGAGGACCTCGACCTGTTCCTGAGGCTGGCCGAGGTGGGCCGGATCGCCAACTTGGCCGAACCGCTGCTGAAGTACCGCGAGCACGGGGGCAAGATCGGGCACGTCCGGGCCGCCCTGCAGGCCGACGCCATCCGCCGCGTCCTTGCGGCGGCGCACCTCCGCCGGGGGCTGATCCCTCCAGAGAAGATCTTCGATGCCGCCCGCCATCCCCTGAATCTGGTCGAGAGGCGGCGATGCTGGGCCTGGTGGGCCCTGAACGCTGGCAACGTGGGCACGGCGCGGAAGCACGCCGCGGCGTGCCTCATCCGATCACCATGGTCACTCGCGACGTGGAGACTCCTTTATTGCGCGATCCGCGGCCATTGAACGCGACGTCCCCGGAGGCCGAGACCGGCCGGGACGAGCGGCCCCTGTCGGTGGCGTACCTCAGCCCGGGATGGCCGCCCGAGGCGTTCGCCAACGGCGTCATCCCCTGCATCGCCGCAGTCGCCGACGAACTTCGCCGCCGTGGTCACCGGGCCAGCATCCTCTCCCTCCGGACGGTCGGGGGCGGTGGGGAGGATGTCCACGACCTGTCGCGCGCCGGTGCTTCGTCGGCGCTGCCCCGACGCCTCCTCGACAGCCTGGCACGCCGCCTGCCTTATCGGGTCGCCCGGACGCTACGGCCCCATCAGCCCCTGGATGCCCTGCCGCGGTTCGTCGCCGAACACGGCGCCCAGATCCTGGAGATGGAGGAGGCCTTCGGCTGGGCATCGTGGGCCCGGCGCAAGGTCGGGATCCCGGTCGTCGTCCGGCTCCACGGTCCCTGGTTCCTGAACGGGCCGTTGCAAGGGGCCCCCGACGACGACACCTTCCGCCGGCGCGTGCGGGAGGAGGGGGAGTCGATCCGCACGGCCGACGGGGTCACGGCCCCATCCCAGGACGTGCTGGAGCGGACGCGCGCCTATTATGGACTGGAGCTTGAAGGGGCCGCGGTGATCCCGAACCCCATGCCGCCCGTTTCGGCCGAGCGGCGCTGGCGGCCGGAGGGCTGCGACCCGGGCTTGGTCCTGTTCGTCGGCCGGTTCGACCGCCATAAAGGCGGGGACCTGATGATCGACGCCTTCGCCGAGGTCGCCCGGGAGTTCCCGGGGGTACGCCTCTGCTTCGTCGGGCCCGACTTCGGGGCCTCGGGAGGCGACGGCGTGCGGTGGGGGCTCGTCGACTACGTCCGCGACCGGATCCCCGGGGCCCTCGAGTCCGGCCGAGTCGAGTGGCTGGGCCAGCAGCCGTCCACGGCCGTGGCCGAGCTCCGCCGACGGGCCCGGGTGACGGTCGTCTGCTCGCGCTACGAGACATTCGGGCTGACGGCGACCGAGGCCATGGCCCACGGCTGCCCCCTGGTCGCGACACGGGCCGGTGCGCTGCCGGAGGTCGTCCGGGACGGCGTGGACGGGCTGCTCTGCCGGCCGGACGATCCGTCGGACCTCGCCCGGGCGATCGGCAGGCTCCTGGCCGACCCGGACCTAGCCGCTCGGCTCGGCGCGCGGGCGGCGGAGGAGTGCGGGAAGCGCTACCACCCCGCTGTCATCGCCGGGCAACTCATGGAATATTATGAAGAAGTGATCACACGCCGACGTGAGCGAGTCGAGGCCTGAGCCTCTTCCCAGCCATCCCCCGCGCCGGCTCGAGGACCTCAATTCCGAGATTTTGAATTCGAGATTCCAAATTCGAGATTTTGAATTCGAGATTCCAATAGGAATTACGCAGTTGGGGGCTCAGCAACCGCACTAGCAGTTACTATAAGAGCTTGAGAAAATATGGGTGACACAAAATAACTTGCCGCCGCGTTGCTGGATTGCCCATCTTTCCAGACGCCCGAAGCACCAAACCGCCAACTGCATAGCTCCTATCCAAATCCAAAATCTCGAATTTGGAATCCCGAATCCAAAATCTCGGGATCGAGGTCCTCGAGTCGGCGCGGGGGATGGCCGGAAAGAGGCTCAGGCCTCGGCTCGCCCACGCCGGCGTGTGATCACTTCCTCATA
>JAFANO010000258.1 GCA_019232645.1 Planctomycetaceae bacterium
TTCCGCCGTCGTTCAACTGGCCCGCGTCGACGGCGCCGAGCAGCCCGGTCACCGCGAGCCCGGCCGTGGTCGCCTGGAGGAATTCGCGGCGGTTGGGGTTCTGGGGTGTCATTCTCGAGGGCTCCATGGGAGAGGATCGGGGACGGAGAATAGGAAATACGTTCGATCGCGGCCCCTCGCGGGTAACTGTTCGCGCGGGGAAATTCTTGGGATTTCTGCCGCGAGCGCAGATGGTTCGGTCGCCCCCTTGACCTGGTGGGGCGAGCGGGGAGTCCCTCCAACGCCCTTTCCAAAGATCCCCGCAGGGAGATCGCTCACCGCAAGTGGCGCGCCGGGGCTTGGGCACAGGATTCGCATCGGTTTGCCAGCCGCCGGGGTCCTGCCGTCATTTTCCTCCGCCGCGAGAAGGCCTTGGACCATCACGTGAGCCTGGGCGTCACGACCTTCGCCGCGGCGCTGGCCGTGGTGGCCCTGGCCGTCCTCTCCCCGAGGGCTCGGCGCACCGGCAAGCCTCGCCCAGGAGCTTCGAACGTGTCCGCCAAGCGTAGCGCCTTCTCGATGGACCACCCGATCGTCATCACGTTCCTGATCTTCGCGGTCATCGCGTTCATGTCGCTGGCGGCGGAGGTGCTCAAGCCGCTGGCCCTGGCGATCCTCCTGAGCTTCGCGCTGGCCCCGATCACTCGGATGCTCGAGCGCCGCGGGCTCCCCCGGGCTCTCTCGGTGGTCCTGACGGTGCTCCTGATGTTCACGGCACTGGGACTGCTCGGATATCAGGTCGGCCGACAATTCACCGAATTGACCAAGAACCTGCCGACCTACCGGGGTAACATCCTCAAGAAGGCGCGGGACTTCCAGGCGAAGATACCGGGCGGCAAGGAGGGGGTCGTCGACCGGTGGACAAAAGTCGCCAGCGAAGTCAGCCAGGTGCTGGAGCCGCCCAAGGCTCAGAAGGGCGTCATGAACGTGAGGGTCGTCTCGGCGCCGACATTTCGCGAGCGGCTCCAGACCGCGGTCGGCCCCTCCCTCGAAAGCCTGGGCGTCGGGGCCTTCGTCCTGATCCTCGTCCTGTTCCTGCTGATGAACCGCGAGGACCTGGGCGATCGGGTGATCCGTCTCGCCGGCCAGCGCCGAGTGAGCCAGACGACCAAGACGATTGAGGAGGTCAGCCAGCGGATCACCCGCTACCTGACGATGTTCGCCATGGTCAACTCGGCCATCGGGCTGGTCGTCGGCCTGGGGCTCTGGGCGATCGGGGTGCCGTTGTCGGTCCTCTGGGGGGTCCTGGCGGCGCTGCTGCGGTTCATCCCCTACATCGGCCCGGCGACGGCGTTCGTCCTGCCGCTCGTCTTCTCGATCGCGAGCTTCCCGGGCTGGCGCGAGCCGCTGATGGTCGTCGGCCTCTTCGCGGCGATCGAGACCCTGGCGAACACCTTCCTGGAGCCGGTGATCTACGGCAAGACGACGGGAGTCTCGGCGTTCGGCCTGCTGGTGGCGGCCATGTTCTGGACCTGGCTCTGGGGGGCACTCGGGCTGCTGCTCTCGACGCCGATGACGGTCTGCCTGGCCGTCCTGGGCAAGTACGTGCCGGGTCTCGGCGCATTCGCGACGCTCCTGGGCGAGGAGCCGCCCCTGGAGCCTGACGTCCGGTTCTACCAGCGCCTCCTGGCGATCGACCAGGACGGCGCCGACGCGATCATCGCGGACGCGCTGAAGAAGCGGCCGCGCGCCGAGGTCTTCGACGAGATCCTGATCCCGACCCTCTCGTGGGTCGAGCGCGATCGGGCCCATGAGTCCATTGACGACCGCGAGCAGGCATTCGTCTGGCGAGTCATCGGGGACCTGCTCGACGACCTGGAGGGGTCACCCGAGATCGCCCTGGATACCTTCGCGCCGACGAGCACCGATGGGGCCCAGGTCCCAGCCTTCGAGCGGCCGACCGCGCCCCCGCCGTTCCGGATCGTGGGCGTGGCGTCGAACGACCACGGCGACGTCCTGGCCCTGAGGATGCTCGCGCTGCT
>JAFANO010000271.1 GCA_019232645.1 Planctomycetaceae bacterium
CCCTGGAACTTCCAGGGCGTGCGAGCCTCTTCGGGTTCGTCGCTTTGGGGTCGTGTAAGGAAGAAAAACCACCTAAATCGGCCTCGATTGTTCTAGCATGAGTTCGACCTCGCCCTGTAAGATACAACAGTTTATAGGAGCGAGCGATTGCAACGTCGGGAAAGGAAATGTCCGCCCGCAAATCAACAGGGATGCGGCCCAGCCGGGGGAGGTGTCTCATGCGGGCTCCACTTTTCCGACGGCGATCAAGTCCGGGAGCGAGATCGTCAGAGACCTGAACCGTTGCGTGGGCAGCAAGCCGCAGGCATTTTCGCGGATGATAACCACTGCCACATCCCCGAATCGCCATGCGGTGCGTCGCGAGGGCCGATATTGACCAAACGGATACCAAGTTGCAAAGATAATACTGGCCCGACCAGTCCGCCCAATCCCGCCCATCGACATGGTCGGACCAGCCGCGGGCGGCCCTGATCGAGCGCAACATCCCTGGCGATATGGACCAGGGATCTTTTTCGCGGGAGACTTGGATTGTGAGAGGGGAACGACAGATTATTTCATAGCGAATCTAGGGGGGCTGGGGTATTATTAGCAAATAGGCGCTTCCTGGGTTTCGGGGACCTAATCACTCCAAGTTCGCCATCACTCTTGAAACTTCGTGGGTTAATCTGGCTTATGAAGCCGCGCAGGTTAATCTGGGTCGCCAGGCTGCTCGCCTCCCCCATCACAAGTTCTTGCATAGTGACGGTTTAAGACAAAAAGCGGGGGCATAGGCCCGCGAAACCCAGGAAGAGCTATTAGCAAATCATTCTGCAATGATCGATCGAGTTCACAGGAGATGCCGATGTCAACCGAATCCGCAACCTCGACCACGACCAGTGCCGACCCTCTGAAGGCCGTCGCCGATGCCATGGACGCGGCGGTCGAGGCGGCGAAGGAAGGGGCCCAGAGCCTGCAACAGACGGCATCCCAGGCGATGCCCGAGGCCGGCCAGTTCTTGTCGCGCCTGGTTTACAACACCTGCTACGGGCTCTCCTACGGCGTGGTCTTCCCCTCGGTGCTGATCGCCCAATCGATCCCGAAGAACAACGCCGTCGTCCACGGCTTGATCGACGGCGCCCATGCCGCGATGGACATGGTGCACGAGATGAAATCCAAGCCGCCATCCGGGGATGCTCAGGCGACACCGACTTCGTGAACTCAACGTCGGCCTCCGGGTCGACGTCGGACTGCGGCGGCGACCCTGCTTCCCGGCCCCCTCGATGACGGACGGCTGACGACGTTGAGGATCGCGTTCGACCTGAGACCGCACACGTCCCGACGCACCCGCCCCCCGTGCGATCAAGATTCTGTTTTGTCTCCCGAATCATCTTCCACGGCACGCCCAGGCCGTAAACCCAGATGCTTGACGTTCGAATCCCGGGATGGATAAGGTCATTAAACATGCCGATCACGCGATCCGGCGTGCGACATGCCGGTCTACACCGCTGGCGTCGCGGCCGGGGACCCGGCGCCCGCGATCGATCCGAAGTAGAAGGGGAAGTTGAGCTTTCTGATCTCAGGGGTCCTGGCCGATGCCGGTGCCGCCGTCAGCGCCGCGGATGCCGAGCTCGCCAAGGCGGCGGACGGAGGGACCGGCGTCGGCCGCGAGGGCGAGGCCGGGAGGGCCGTGCCTTCCTCCGCCTGTTTGAGATCCGGCGATCCGCGCGCCCCTCTGCCTTGCGACTCCAACACCGGGAAGGATCCCGCATCCGGGCCGATGACGTCTCGTACCGCAGCGAAGGATTCCACGTGATTCCCGACGACTCACCCGGTCCTCGCGAGGTCTTTGATGAACAGCCTTGACCTGTCCGTCTCGTTCCCATCCCAAGGAGTGATCCTCCTCCAGAGCCGGTCCTTGTTCGGAGACGCCGACCATCCGACCTGCCAGCAGTTCCTCGAGCGGGTGTTCCAGGCCGAGGAGATCACGAACGTCACGATCCGGGGCGGCAACGCCCCCCAGGCCGAGCTCCGCTACTGCTCGCGGACCTCGACGCTCCGCGACGTCGTCAAACGGGTCACCTCCTTCCTGAGCCAGGGCGCGGAGCTCGGCGCGGCCGCCGCGAACGGCCATGCCAACGGGCTCGCGAACGGCCCCATCAATGGGCACGCGAAGCCGAACGGCCACGCGGGAGCTCACAGTGATCACGCACCCCACTTCGGGCACGCCGCCCCTCGTGCCGGGGCGCGGGTCCCGCAGGTCGCCGGCGCGATCACGGCCCGGGACCGCAGGGGGATCGTCAAGTACTATCGCCACGACACGGTCGTGACGGGCTGGGAGGTCAAGGCCGAGTCGCGCGGCCGGCTCCACCTGAAGAACCCCGTGCTCTACCGCAAGAATGACCTTTGCCAGGCCATCGAGCGGGAGCTGATGAGCATCCTGGGGATCGACAAGTACAGCACCCACTCGGTCTGGTGCACGGTCAAGATCGACTACGACCCGCGGCAGCTCAGCAAGTCGCAGGTGCTCGAGATCCTCGACTCGGCCCTGGCCCACACCGAGCACCCGACGACGCTCGACAAGCTCGACCTGCACCTGCCGCTCTGCACGGCCTCGCTGCCGCTGGCGGCGGCGGCGCAGTTCACCTTCCCGCCGCTGCTGCCGGTGGCGGCGGCGGCCTTCGCCTACACGTCGATCCCGACCTTCCGCGCGGCGCGCGAGGTCCTCTTCAAGGAGAAGCGGCTGGGCGTCGACGTGCTCGACGCGATCGTGGTGATCGGCTGCCTGGGGACGATGTCGATCTTCCCCGGGGCGGTGCTCTGCTGGTGTCTCAGCTTCGGCCGGGTCCTGGTCAAGAGGACACGGGACAACTCCAAGAAGCTGCTGCTCAACGCCTTCGGCAAGCAGCCGCGATACGTCTGGCTGTACAAGGACGGCGTCGAGGTGCAGATCCTGATGGACCGGCTCCAGAAGGGCGACATCATCGTGGTCAACACCGGCGAGGTCGTGCCGGTCGACGGCCACGTGGTCGAGGGGATGGCGATGATCGACCAGCACGCCCTGACCGGCGAGTCGACGCCGGCCGAGAAGGGCGTCGGCGACCGGGTCTTCGCCTCGACGTTGATGGTCGCGGGCAAGGTCTACGTGTCGGTCGAGACGTCGGGCAGCGAGACGGCCTCGGCCAAGATCAGCCAGATCCTCAACGACACGGCGGGGTACAAGCTCGCCTCGCAGCACAAGGGGGAGCGGCTGGCCGACAAGGCCGTGATCCCGACCCTGTCCGTCGGCGCCGTCGGCCTGGCCACGATGGGCCCCGCCGGCGCCGTGGCGGTGCTCAACAGCGACTTCGGCACCGGCATCCGGATGGCGGCGCCGCTGGCGATGCTCAGCTCGCTGGCGCTCTGCGCCAACAAGGGCGTCCTGGTCA
>JAFANO010000284.1 GCA_019232645.1 Planctomycetaceae bacterium
CGTCGTCGAGCAGCCAGGCCCCGTCGATCGAGAACCGCTCCTCGGGCGCGGCGACGCGGCACCGGAGCCGGAAGGGCCCCTCCGGCCGGTCGGCGACGGCCACCCAGAGGGCATGCCCGCGCCGCTCGACGTCGCCGAAGCTGACGACCATGTAGAACCGCCCGTTCCAGGCCAGGACCTCGGGCGCCCAGTGGTCGGCGCCGGCCTCCTCGGGGATGAGGGCCCCGCCCAGCGGTTCCCAGCGAATCAGGTCGTCGGACCGGAAGACGGGCACGTGCCGGCCGTCGGGGAGCGGAGGGCCGTCGTTGGTGCCGTACAGGTAGAACCGGCCGCGATGTCTCAGGACGAACGGATCGCCCAGGGCGATGCCGGCGAGCGGGTTCGAGAACAGGGCTGGCGGCCCGGTGTCATGTCTGGTCATCGCGGAACCTGTTCGCCCCAGGGCGCTAGTGATACGCACTCCAGAGATACTGTGCCATCTGTTCGGATCTAAAATTCGCTATTCGGATCTCAGATTCGAGATTTCAGATTTCAAATCGCAGACCGAGCGCACGATATTCCTGGAATCCGTATGAGGCGGGGAGATGCCGGATGCCGGATCTCGAAATCGCACCCCCACGTCGGTCGTGGCACGAAGGGACACCGGTAGGCTCACCCGGCCTCTCCCTTCCTCTCGGTGATCTCCCCATCGTTCTCCACACCGTCTCTACGCCCTTCGCGTGCGCGCCGGTGAAATCGCTCCGGCTCACCCGTTGACCACCTCGCCCCCGTTGGGGTGGAGGACCTGGCCGGCGATGTAGGAGGAGTCGTCCGAGGCCAGGAACACGAAGCAGGTCGCCACCTCGACCGGCTGGCCGGGGCGCTTCATCGGCACCTCGGAGCCGAACGTCTCCACCTTCGCGGCCGGGAACGTGGCCGGGATCAGCGGGGTCCAGATCGGGCCGGGCGCGACGGCGTTGACCCGGATCCCTCGCTCGATCAGCGACAGCGAGAGGGAGCGGGTGAAGGCGACGATCGCCCCCTTGGTGGACGAGTAGTCGATCAGCATCGGGTTGCCCTGGTAGGCCGTCACCGACGTCGTGTTGATGATCGTCGCGCCCGCCTTCAGGTGCGGCAGCGCCGCCTTGACCAGGAAGAACATGCCGAAGATGTTGGTGCGGAAGGTGCGCTCCAGTTGCTCGGCGGTGATCTTGGCGATCGAGTCCTGCGGGTGCTGCTCGGCGGCGTTGTTGACCAGGATGTGGAGCTGCCCCAGCTGGTCCATGGTGAGGCGCACGGCCCGCTGGCAGAAGGCCTCGTCGCCGACGTCGCCGGCGATCAGGAGGCAGCGGCGGCCCTCCTGCTCGACCTGGCGTTTCGTCTCCTGCGCATCCTCGTGCTCGCTCAGGTACACGACGGCGACGTCGGCGCCCTCCTTGGCGAAGGCGACGGCCGCGGCGCGGCCGATGCCGCTGTCGCCGCCGGTGATCAGGGCGACTCGCTGCTCGAGCTTGCCGCAGCCGTGGTAGGCGCGCTCCTCGAACTTCGGCCTCGGGCTCATCTCCGTCTCGAGGCCGGGCTGCTGGTCCTGTTCCTGGGCGGGTTCGGTGGTGCTCATCACGGGCTCCTGGTGACCCGAGGCGGGCGGCCCCGGTGTGGAATCGGCTCGTACCGGAAGCTAACGGGCTCCACACCACTGGGGGAGTGCCCGCGGCCGGTTCATGCTGGAAAAGGTAGGCAGGCAGCGGAGGAGATCCGCTCTCCTCAGTTGCGTGGAGCTATTTAGCACACGGCGGGCCGAACCCGGCCGATCCTTGGAGCGCCGCTCACGGCGACGTGCGATCCGCCGGGCGCACCGCGATGGCGACATCGTGGCGAAACGGCGGCAGCTCCAGGCGCAGCGGCTCGCCCGTGCTGACGCAGAGCGACTCCCCGAGGGTATGACCGTTCTGGGTCTCCAGGACCGTGACCGCATACCGGCCGGCCCGCAGCGGCGGCAGTCCCAGGGTGGCCCCGGTCAGGAGTGGGCGGAAGGGGAGGTCCCCTTCGGAGGTGAGCAGGTCGCGGCCGCGGAGGACCCAGGCCACGGCCTGGCGGTCATCGGCGCAGGCGTAGGCCAGCAACCCCTCGGGCTCGACCCGGAGGAGATCGGTGACGTTGCGCGCCGCGAACCGGGGCCAGTCGATCCGCCGGGCGAAGTCGGCCATGACACCCTGGGCGTGGCGCATGCCGGGGGTCAGGGTGTGGGGATGGCGGTTCGGCCAGCGCATGCCCCCCCCTGCCCCGCCGCTGACCAGGTGGGCCCAGGACATGTGGCGGAAGTAGCTCTGGTCGAAGGCCTCGGGCAGGGTGATGCCCAGGTCCTTGAAGGTGTGGATCGGGCCGGTCTCGCTGTCGGTGAACGGGCGGCCGTCGCGGATCTCGGACAGGGCGTGGCGGACCCAGCGCGCCATGGCATCGGCGGCGGCCACGGTGTTCGACGGCGCATCGATCGTGCCGGGCTCATAGACGTGCGTCGTGGCGAAGTCGAGGTCCGGGTGGCGGAAGATCAGCTCGGCCAGCGGCCCCCGAGGCTCGGCGCCGAAGTGGCTGACGGTCTGCAAGTGCACCCGGCCGAAGCGCCGGCGCTCGATCCGGCGGACGTGGTCCGAGAGCTCGGCGACGACACCCATTAAGCCGGCGGCCAGGTCGGACCCGATCGCCTCCGATCCGATCCCGTGGTCGTGGCCCAGCTCGTTCCACAGGTCCCAGGCGAAGACGGCCCCCGATCCCCCCCAACGCTCGACGGCGAAGGCGATCCGCCGCTTGACGGCCGCCAACCCGTCCGGATGGGTCAGCAGGTCGAGCTGGCGTCGGCAGGGCCCGCCCCGGCCGGCGTTATAGGGATGATCGTCCCACATCACCCAGGTGAAGAACGTGTCGAAGGGCGTCAGCAGCAGCCGAAGGGCGTGCCGCTCGCAGAGGGCGACCAGGTCATCGACGGCCTGCACCGTCACCGGGTCGAACTCGCCCGGGAGCCGCTCCAGGAACAGGCCGTCGCCGACGTATTCCAGCATGACCCGCAGGGTCGTCACCTCGTGGGCGCGGAGCCAGGCGAGGTGTCGCTCGACGGCGGCCACGTCGCGGCGCCCGATCAGGCCCTCCAGCTCGGGCCAGGTCAGCGCGTCGTTCTGGCCGATGATCA
>JAFANO010000358.1 GCA_019232645.1 Planctomycetaceae bacterium
GGGGGGCCGGTGCCGCTACACGACGATCCAGAACTGGGCCAACAACATCTACAACCTCGTGACCAAGCGCGCCGTCGCCCACGAGGACGCCCTGATGGAGTGGGTCGACGGCAACCTCGGCAGCCGGCTGACGATGAAGTACCCCTCCGTCTACATGATGGGCAAAGGCGCGCGCGGCGAGATCCTCTCGATCGCCTTCGCCGGCAAGGGCCAGCACCAGGACGCCGGCGGCAAGGTCGTCCACGGCGCGCCCTACACCAGCTCGCGGATCATCTCCAAGAGCATCAGCAAGAACGGCGGCCGCGCCAGCTATCGCGGCCTGCTCAAGGTCGCCGACGGCGCCAAGGGCTCGAAGTCGAACGTCGTCTGCGACGCCCTGATCCTCGACCCGCAGAGCCGGTCCGACACCTATCCCTCCATCGAGATCGACGAGGACGACGTCACCATCGGCCACGAGGCGAGCGTCTCCAAGATCGGCGAGGAGCAGCTCTTCTACTTGATGAGCCGCGGCCTGAGCGAGGCCGAGGCCTCGACCATGATCGTCAGCGGCTTCATCGAGCCGCTCGTCAAGGAACTCCCGATGGAATACGCCGTCGAGATGAACAAGCTCATCCAGCTCCAAATGGAAGGGTCGGTGGGCTAATCTTGGGGCGTCCCGACCTCAGCTGCACTGGCGAGCGCGACCCCTGAACATCCCCCCCGAGCTCGCGGGCGGGGTCTGATGCCCACGAATCCGTGGGCACGCGGATTTTCCCGGAGTCGCGACTTAACCACGTCTTCGTGGCCGGGTGGCCGGGTCACAGCGCGGCGGGGCTCGAGGCGCTTTGCCCCGGCCTCGCGGCCGAAGTTCAAGGATCGTCGAGATGCGCACGGCGGCTCAGAGCCTCTTGCACGCCTTCGATCGGCTATCGAAGGACGAGCAACGCGAGGTCGCGTCCGAGATCTTGGGGCGTATCCTCCAGATCGACTACCCGCCACTGGATGGCGAGACGCTGAGCCGACGTACTGATGAACCCTAATACGGGTCCCAGGAATTTTGTGCACTGATCTCCTGATTTGAAGTCTGAAATCTCAAGTGTGAATTCCGGACAAAGCGCACAAAAGATCCGGAATGCGTATGACTGGAACTCGACGTGCGCGAGGATCGCCTGGTCGAACCGATTACCCGATGACATAGAGGCGAGAGACTCTCTCATGACAACCGAACGATTGCGCGACCTTTATCGAGCACAACCCTTCCGGCCGTTTGTCATCCACCTCGCCGATGGTCGTGAAATCACAGTCCCGCATCGCGAATTCCTCGCCCTCGGACCCGCCGGCCGCACGATCCTTGTGTATCAGCCTGATGAGTCGTTCAACATCGTAGACCTCCTGTTGGTCACCGATCTCGAAGTCAAGGCGTCCGCCACATCCCAGAGCGGCACCTCGGCCCCATGACCGATGCTCGAAGGATGAGAACAACCCCGCGATGAGCAGCGCATCCACAACCACCCCGCCCGCTGCCCCGGGCGGCTTTACCGAATTGGCGTTCGAGACATTCCTGCGAAGCCGCGACGAGCCCAGGTGGCTGATCGACCGCCGCAGGGAGGCGTTCACGCTCTTCAAGGCCGCCCCCTGGCCGACGTCGAAGGACGAGGAGTGGCGGCGGACCGACATCCGGGGGTTGAAGCTCGACGCCTTCGCGCCGCCGGGCCGTCGCGAGCCCGACGCCGAGGCGCGGGCGGCGCTCGACCCGCTCTGGCAGGAGCTCAGCACACACTACGCCACGGGCATCGCGCAGGTCAATGCCGAGGCGACCCGCGCGGCCGACCCCGCCAAGCTCGGCGGGGCGATCTTCGTGGACCTGGGTCGGGCAGTCAAGGAATCTCCCGAGCTGCTGCGACGGTTCCTGCTGACCGAGGCCGTGACGCCGCGCGAGGACGCCTTCGCGGCCCTGCACGCGGCGTTCTGGACCGGCGGGACGCTGCTCTATGTGCCCCGCGGAGTCAAGGTCGAGGCCCCGCTGTTCAGCCTGGTCGGGCTGGCCCGCGACGGCCACGTCGACATGGACCACACGCTCGTCGTGCTCGAGGAAGGCGCCGAGGCGACGCTGGTCCGCGAGACCTCGGGGCGCGATCGGGCCGGCGCCCCCGCGCTGCACGTCGGCGCGGTCGAGATCTTCGCCGGCCGGGGGGCGCGGCTCCGGTTCGTCAACATCCAGAACTGGGACACGAGCACCTGGCACTTCAGCCGCGAGCGCGCCCTGGTCGGGTCCGACGCCGCGCTGCAATGGACCGTCGGCGCCCTCGGCTCGAGGCTGGCCAAGGTCAACCAGGAGGTCGCGCTGACCGGCGAGGGGGCGCGGGCCCAGGTCAACGGCGTCATGTTCACCACCGGACGGCAGCACCTCGCCTACTTCACACGACAGGACCACCAGGCCCCGCACACCACCAGCGACCTGCTCTACAAGGGGGGCCTGAAGGACCGGTCCCGCATCGTCTGGAAGGGGATGATCCGGGTCGAGAAGGACGCCCAGCGCACCGACGCCTACCAGAAGGATGACAACCTCGTGCTCTCCGACGCGGCCCGCGCCGACTCGATCCCCGGCCTCGAGATCGAGGCCAACGACGTCCGCTGCACCCACGGCGCCACCGCCGGCCGGGTCGACGAGGACATGATCTTCTACGCCCGGTCGCGCGGCGTCTCCAAGGAGACCGCCATCCGGCTCATCGTCGAGGGCTTCTTCGCCAACGTCTACGACCGGATCACCCTGGAACCCGTCCAGGAGACGCTCCGTCAGGCGGTTGCCGACAAGCTGCAACTCGGCGCCGCGACGCCGGTGTGACCCCCGCGACGGGACATGCCCCTTTCGTCCGCAAATCTCAGAGGAGTCCACCCAACCATGGTAGCATCGTACGCGCACCCCGAGGTCCTCGTCTCGGCCGATTGGGTCGAGCAGCATCTCAACGACCCGAGTGTCCGGATCGTCGAGAGTGACGAGGATGTCCTGCTCTACGACATGGGCCACATCCCCGGCGCCGTCAAGATCGACTGGCAGGGGGACCTCCAGGACCAGCTCATCCGCGACTACATCGACGCCGAGAAGTTCGCCGCGATCTGCTCGCGATCGGGCATCGCCAACGACACGACCGTCGTCTTCTACGGCGACAAGTCGAACTGGTGGGCCTGCTACGCCTTCTGGGCGTTCAAGCTCTTCGGCCACGAGGACTGCCGGATCATGAATGGCGGCCGCAAGCTCTGGCTCGACCAGAAGCGGCCGACCTCGACCGAGGTCCCGCACTATCGCCCGACCGCCTATAAGGCCCAGGGGAGCTACGAGGAGGAGATCCGCGTCTTCCGCGACGAGGTCCTGGCGCATTCGAAGGCGGGCAAGCCGTTGCTCGACGTCCGCAGCCCCAAGGAATTCACCGGCGAGAAGCTGCACATGGAAGACTATCCCCAGGAAGGCGCCCTGCGGGGCGGCCACATCCCGGGCGCCAAGAGCGTCCCCTGGGGCCTCGCCGTCAACGACGACGGCACGTTCAAGTCGGCCAAGGAGCTGTACAAGCTCTACGAGGGCGAGGTCGGGCTCAAGCCGACCGACGACGTCATCGCCTACTGCCGGATCGGCGAGCGGTCGAGCCTCACCTGGTTCGTCCTGACCTACCTGCTCGGCTACCCCAAGGTCCGCAACTACGACGGCTCCTGGAGCGAGTGGGGCAACCTCGTCCGGGCCCCGATCGCCAAGGGGGCCTGAGCCGAGCCGGTCGTCCGCCGTAGAATAGAACGAAAGAAGGCCGCCGCCCGGGAGGACTCCGTTCCTCCCCCACATCATGACGGGCGCCCAACGACCGACCGACGACGCGCAGGATCAGCCCATGTCCGCACTCGACGCCCTCGTCTCCGAGCTGAGCGATGCCGACCGCCAGGAACGGATCGAGCTGTTGATCGACCTCGCCAGGAACCTGCCGCCGCTGCCGGAGCGGCTCGCCGCGCACAAGGATGCGACCCACCGGGTCGAGGAATGCCAGTCGCCTGTCTACCTCTTCGTCGAGCTGGAGGGGGATCGCGTGGCGCTGTTCGCCGACGCCCCGATCGAGGCCCCCACGGTCCGGGGATTCGTCTCGCTCCTGGTCGAGGGCCTCAGCGGCGCGACGGTCGAGGAGGTGCTCCAGGTCCGCGACGACCTGATCGAGCGGCTCGGCCTGCCCGAGATCCTGGGGATGCTCCGCGTCCGGGGGCTGACCGGCGTACTCCGTCGGGTGAAAGCCGAGGTCACCCGCGCGGCGATCGCGCGGGCCGCGACGCCGCCCGCGGCCAACGGTCAGGGCGCCGCTTCGTCCCATCCGTGAGGAACACCGAACGATGGCCGACTTCTTCAAGGTAACCACCCGGGACGCGCTGCCCCCCGGGGGCAAGGCCCTCGCCGAAGTCGACGGCCGGCCGATCGCCGTCTTCAACGTCGACGGCACGTTCTACGCGATCGACGACGTCTGTACCCACGACGGCGGCCCGCTCGCCGAGGGCGAGCTCGAGGGGGTCGAGGTCCGCTGCCCGAGGCACGGCGCCCGCTTCGATGTCCGTACCGGCAAGGCGCTCTGCATGCCCGCCTTCGAGCCGGTGACCAGCCACGCCGTCGAGGTCCATGGCGACGACATCTATGTCGCCCTCAACGACTGACCGCCACCCCAGGGAGCTCTGCCCATGGCCGACCAAGAGGCGATCCTGTCCGCCCTCCGCACCGTCAAAGACCCCGAGCTGAACATCAACGTCCTCGACCTCGGGCTGGTCTACACCATCCAGACGCACGACGACGAGGTCGACGTCGAGATGACACTGACCTCGCCCGCGTGCCCGGCCGGCCCCGAGATCCTGCGCAACGCCGTCGGGGCGCTGGAGGCGCTCGAGGGCGTCTCCAAGGCGAACGTCAAGCTGGTCATGTCGCCCCCCTGGTCGCCCGACCTGATGACCGATGCCGCGCGCGACGAGCTGGGGATCTTCTGACCATCCCACGCGCACCGCGACCTCGCGCAACCTCCCGCGTTGTCAGCGGGAAACACATATCCTGCCGATGAGGCGTGTCGCCCACACATCCGCCACTTTTTAGGCCGAGCCGTCACCTCCCGGGTGACCTCGGCCGTTTTATTTGCTAGCTTGGGAAACCGTAAGCTGTGATCGTCCCGAGCGCATGGACAAACGAGAAACTGACGCAGCGACCTCTCCACTCACTTGACAACCAGTGGCGGTCTCCTTATCACAGGCCATCCACTTCCCGCAATGTCATGCTGTCATGAGGGTCGGTGTGGCGACCAGGGGGTTCCCGTCCCCGGGATTGAACGCTGTGGCCCGAAAAAAGACACCCAAAATCCGAGTGAACCTCAAGGCCTCGCTTTCTCGTCGCCTGCGAGACATTCGCCAAGAACTCTTCGGAGAGCACGGCGGACCCGAGCTGGCTCGACGACTCAATCTCCCCGCGCGGACCTGGTACAACTACGAGACGGGCGTGACCGTCCCGGCCGAGGTGCTGCTGTCCTTCATCGACCAGACGGGGACGAACCCG
The DNA here is from genome assembly GCA_019232645.1 of Planctomycetaceae bacterium. Taxonomy (GTDB): domain Bacteria; phylum Planctomycetota; class Planctomycetia; order Isosphaerales; family Isosphaeraceae; genus JAFANO01. The sequence continues at coordinate 5,540 of JAFANO010000358.1, forward strand.
GCCTGGCTGCTCGCGGGGCAGGGCTCAAAGTACCTCCGGAGTCCCGGTGAGGTCGCGCTGTCGGGGATGAGCGCGATCGATCTGATCCGCCGCGGCCTGGAGCAGCTCGAGCAGCATCCGGCCGAGGTCACGATCGTCGCCCCGGAAGGTCTGCCGCCCGACATGCGCTCCGAATTCATCGCGGTCCCGCTTGTCCCGCTCGAGGAACTCTCCGTGAAGAAGGTCGAGCCCTCGTCGTCGGGAAAATACTTCCTCACCTACCGCGAATGGATCCCCAATCCCGCCGAAACCCTGGGCGTCCGCCTGGAGGACGATGCGATGCATCCCGTCCTGCCGGCCGGCTCGATCGCCGCGATCGACCTCACTCACTACGACCCGAGGCTGCTCCAGGGGCGGATCGTCGTGGTCCGGCCCGAGCCCGGCGGCACGCCGTTGATCCGATGGCTGGAGATCAGCGGCAAGCACCTGATTCTCAGGCCGAACCAGCCGAGCAGTAACCACCCGTTGATCCCGATCGAGATGAGCAGCATCCGAGACGACCTGATCATCGGCCAGGTCGTCTGGTCGTGGAGCCGGTTCACTCAGGGCTGACGGACGCCCACGGCGACGGGCCGCCAGGCCAGGGTCGTCCGCGGTCTTCCGCGGCGATCGCCACTGCATCGACGGCCGAGGCCCGCTCGACGACGACGTCGAGCCCGGGGACCGGTCCCGCGTGCCTCCGGCCGAGTCATACGCATTCCGGATCTTTTGTCCGCTTTGTCCGGATCTCACGTTTGAGATTTCAAATCAGCAGATCGGTGCACACAATTCCTGGGACCCGTATCATTCGGCGGAGAGCGACCGCCGCGGCTGACGGCCGTCGACCTTGCCCGTCGCGGAGGAGCCTGGCACGGGTGTTGGTCGTCCCGCCATCCGGCGACACGGCCCATGTCAATGGCGCGTGGCTCCTCTTTTTTGCTTGCCTTCGCGTCCGGGCGGGAGGATCTTGAACACTTACACTGGTTGCCCTCTCCCGCCATCCAGGGTACGCGATCAACATCATGGCGTCTTCCCGCATCTCGGGCGCGAAGCTCGAAAGCATCTGGCAGCACGCATGCGAGCCGATGTTCTGGCTCAGCCCCGACTTCAAGCTGCTCTGGGTCAACCGCGCCTGGGAGGAGCTGACGGGGCATCCCGCCGAAACGGTCACGGGCCTGGTCTGTCGGCCGCACGGGCCGACCCGAGCCGGCGACCTGGTCGGGCTCGGGGGGAGCTTCTACCCGCCGCCCGAGGCCCTGGCCGGGCGACCCACCGCGGGGCCGACCCTGATCGTGCACGTCAGCGGCGAGCGGCGGTGGCGTCGGATCGAGTTCTGGCCGCTCCGCGACGAGCGCGGGGGGCTGCTCGGACTGCTCGGCCAGGTCCGGCCGGCCGACGCCCCGCCGCACGCCCCCGACTCCGAGGCGCAGCGGCTCCGCTTCGAGCTGCTGGAGGTCCGCAATCGGCTCCACGCCCGGCACGGGTTCGACACCCTGATCGGCCAGGGCCCCGCGCATCGTCGCCTGCTCGACCAGGTCGGCGCGGCCGCCGCGACGTCGGTCCCCGTCCTGATCGTCGGCGAGCCGGGCACGGGCAAGCGCCTGGTGGCGCGGACGATCCACCAGCTTGGCCCGAGGCGGCAGGCGCCGCTCGTCCCGTTCGACTGTGCGGCGCTGCCGGCCGAGGTGCTCGAGCGCGAGCTGTTCGGCATCCTTGAAGGGTCGCATTCGGCCCGGCTCGTGCTGCCGGACGGTTCGACGCTCCTGATCGACGACATCCTCGACCTGCCCCGCGACCTCCAGGTCCGGCTGGCGGCGAACCTCGACGCGAAGGTCCGGCTGCTGGCGATGACGGCCGGCGACCCCGAGGCCGCGCTCCGGGACGAGCGGCTCCGCGCCGACCTGTATCACGCGCTGACGACCCTGGTGATCCGCGTCCACCCGCTCCGCGAACGCCTCGAGGAGCTCTCCCTGCTGGCGCAACACCTGCTGGAGCGCGCCAACCTCCGCGGCGGCCGCCAGCGGAGCGGCTTCAGTGCCGAGGCGTTCGCCGTCCTGCTCGCCTACGACTGGCCGGGCAACCTCCGCGAGCTGGCGCGGGTCGTGGACGAGGCGCACGCCACCGGCGCGGGGGACGCGATCGCGGCCGAGGACCTTCCCGCCGCGATCCGGGGCAGCCTCGGCGCCGCCTATAACCCGCCGCCGCTCCCCCCCGAAGTCCTCCCGCTCGACGAGCTGCTGACCCAGGTCGAGCGGCGGCTGATCGAGCACGCGCTGCAACGCGCCCGGCAGAACAAGTCGCGCGCCGCCGAGCTGCTGGGCATCTCGAGGCCCCGGCTCTACCGCCGGATCAAGGAGCTGAACCTCCCCGACGAGCCCGAGCCGGCCGACGAGGAGCCCGCCCCCAACGCCTGACGGATCGGGCCGGAAGGATCGCCGCCGCGTCGGACCTCCCCGCCCCGGGCCCCCGATTCGATTCGGCTTCCCGAACCCGTCGTCCTCTGATAGTTTGACCCGCGCGTGGGATGGACCCGAACCGCTTCCCTCCGGCACGGACGCGAGCGACCACCGATGCGTCTCTTCATTTCCACGGGCGAACCGAGCGGCGACCTGCACGCGGCCAACCTCATCCACTCACTCCGCAAGTGCTTGCCCGACGCCGAGTTCGTCGGCTTCGGCGGCCCCCGGATGGCGGCGGCCGGGGCGGATCTCCTCTATCCGCTGGTCGAGCTGGCGGTCATGTGGTTCGTCCGGGTCCTGCTCAATTTGCCCACCTTCATCCGCCTGCTGTTCCAGGCCAACCGCTATTTCCGCGATCAGCGGCCCGACGCCGTCATCCTGATCGACTACCCCGGCTTCAACTGGTGCGTCGCCCGGCGTGCCAAGCGACACGGGATCCCGGTGTTCTACTACGTTCCCCCGCAGATCTGGGCCTGGGCCGGGTGGCGGGTCGAGAAGGTCCGCAAATACGTCGACCAGGTCCTGTGCGCCCTCCCCTTCGAACCGGCCTGGTATCACGCCCGGGGCGTGCCGGGGGCCACCCACGTCGGGCATCCCTACTTCGACGAGTTGGCCGAGCGGGAGCTCGACGAGGCCTTCCTGGCCGAGCGGCGCGACCGAGGCG
>JAFANO010000364.1 GCA_019232645.1 Planctomycetaceae bacterium
GGCGTCCACGCGATGATCAAGCTCCGCCTCCCCGCCCACAAGAAGCTCCGGGGCGAAGGGGAGAAGGAGTTCTCCCCCGGCATGGTCATCAAGACCACCGTCGGCCGCGTCGTCTTCAACGACATCCTGCACGCCAAGATGCCCTTCTACAACATGGCCCTGGGCCAGAAGCAGTTGCAGGGAATCATCGCCGACTGCTATCAGATCCTCGGCCGCGCCGAGACGATCAACCTGCTCGACAACATGAAGGACCTGGGCTTCCGCGAGTCGACCCAATCGGGCCTGTCGTTCGCCACCGACGACCTCAAGACCCCCTCGTCTAAGGAGCAGATCCTCAACGACACCGAGCGGGAGGTCGCCAAGGCGGCCAAGCTCTACCAGCGCGGCATCATCACCGAGCAGGAGCGGTACAACAAGGTCCTCGACGCCTGGACCCACGCCCGTGAGAAGATCACCACGGAGATGATGGAGCAGCTCCGCAACGACGTCCGCAACGGCCAGGTCTACCTCAACCCGATCTTCCTGATGGCCGACTCGGGCGCCCGCGGCGGCGTCGAGCAGATCCGCCAGCTCGCCGGCATGCGCGGCCTGATGGCCAAGCCCTCGGGCAAGATCATCGAGACGCCGATCAAGGCCAACTTCCGCGAGGGCCTGTCGGTGCTGGAGTACTTCAGCTCGACCCACGGGGCGCGCAAGGGCCTGGCCGACACGGCGCTGAAGACGGCCGACTCGGGCTACCTGACGCGCAAGCTGGCCGACGTGGCGCAGAACGTCGTCATCACGATGGAGGACTGCGGCACCAGCCAGGGGATCACCAAGGGGGTCATCTACAAGGGCGAGAAGGTCGAGGTCTCGCTCGTGCAGTCGATCCGGGGCCGCGTCAGCCGGGTGAACATCGTCAACCCGATCACCGACGAGGTGGTCGTGCGCGAGAACGAGATGATCACCGTCGCCGCGGCGCGGAAGCTCGAGGAGATGCAGATCGAGAAGATCCAGGTCCGCAGCCCGATGACCTGCGAGGCGCCGCTGGGCATCTGCCGCCGCTGCTACGGCATGGACCTGGCCACCGGCCAGCTCGTCGAGCCGGGGATGGCCGTCGGGATCATCGCGGCGCAGTCGATCGGCGAGCCGGGCACCCAGCTCACGATGCGGACCTTCCACATCGGCGGCGTGGCCACCCGCGGCGTCGAGGAGAAGGACCACAAGGCCAAGCGCGACGGCCGGGTCAAGTACGTCGGGATCAACCTCGTGGTCAACGACGAGGGCAAGAAGATCGCCCTGTCGCGCAACGGCGAGATCCAGATCCTCGACCCCAAGAACCGCGAGCTCGAGAAGTACGACGTCCCCGACGGCGCCCAGATGAAGGTCGAGGACGGCCAGATGGTCACCCGCGGCACGATGCTCTGCGAGTGGGACCCGCACAACATCCCGATCCTCGCCGAGGTCGGCGGCCGGGTCCGCTACGAGGACATCGTCGAGGGGGAGACCATGAAGGTCGAGACCGACGTCTCGGGCCACACCCGCCGCACGATCATCGAGCACAAGGGGGACCTGCACCCCCAGATCCTGATCGAGGACGCCGAGGGGCACATCCTGGCCTATAACTACATCCCCGAGCGGGCCGGCATCGAGGTCCAGGAGGGGCAGATGATCACCGCGGGCACGCTCCTGGCCAAGACCCCGCGCGAGGTCGGCGGCACCCAGGACATCACCGGCGGCCTGCCCCGGGTCACCGAGTTGTTCGAGGCCCGGCGGCCCAAGGAGCCGGCCGTCATCGCCGAGATCGACGGCCGCGTCGAGCTGCTCGAGGAGAAGCGCCGGGGCAAGCGGACGATCATCGTCAAGAACGAGAGCGGCATCGAGCGCGAGCACCTGGTGCCGCACGGCAAGTACCTTCGCGTGCACGGCGGCGCGCGGGTCCGCGCCGGCGACGCCCTGGTCGAGGGGCCGCTGGTGCCCCACGACATCCTCCGGATCTCGGGCGAGGAGGCGGTCCAGCGCTACCTGCTCCGCGAGATCCAGAACGTCTACCGCTCGCAGCGGGTCGAGATCGACGACAAGCACCTGGAGATCATCGTCGCCCAGATGCTCCGCAAGGTCCGCGTCGACTCGGTCGGCGACACCGGGCTCTTGCCCGGCAGTGTCATCGACAAGTTCGAGTTCCGGGCCAAGAACCAGGAGCTGATGAGCTGCGTCAAGGTCAAGGACCCGGGCGACACCGACTTCCGCCAGGGCGACATCGTGCCGCGCGAGCACTTCGACCAGGAGAACCTCCGGGTCGAGTCGGCCGGCGGCCGCAAGGCCGAGTGGATCAAGCCCAAGCCGGCCTCGGCGAGCACCCAGCTCCTGGGGATCACCAAGGCGGCGGTGCAGTCCGACAGCTTCATCTCGGCGGCGAGCTTCCAGGAGACGACCAAGGTGCTGACCGAGGCCGCGCTGGCGGGTAAGGTCGACTACCTGGTCGGGCTGAAGGAGAACGTCATCCTCGGGCACCTCGTCCCGGCCGGCACCGGGTTCAAGTCGCACCAGGACGCCGAGGTCCGGATCCGCCCCGAGGCCCTCGAGGCCCTGGCCGAGAAGGGCCCCAGCTACAGCCGCTACCCCCGCGACGAGCCCGCGGAGATCGCCTCCAAGGCGACCGACTGATCGCCCGCCCCGACCACGACTCCCGATCCCAGGCCACCCGCCGCATCAGCGCGGTCGGGTGGCCCGGGCCTCGCGCGCCCGATCTGATGTTCGCGTGTCCCTTGGGGTCCTTCAAGGCATGGGGGTCCCCTCCCCGGAGTCCGGCTCGGATCAGAGCATCGGCAGGTCGAGCTTCTCCTCGAGGGCGATCTTGCGGAGCTTGTCCTGGGCCCGCGACTCGATCTGGCGGACCCGCTCCTTGGTGATCCCCAGCTCGCGGCCGAGCTGCTCGAGGGTCTGCTCGCTGGCGCCGTTGATCCCGTAGCGGCTGACGATGATCCGCCGCTCGCGGTCGTCGAGCCGGCCGAGCATCCCCTTGACGGCCTCCTGGTTCCGCTTCTGGGCGCTCTCGTACTCATGCTCGTCGATCCGGGTGTCGGCGGCCGCCTCGAACATCTCCTCGTGCCCGGTGACGAACCGGTCGCGGCGATAATTCTCCTCGGGGATCGTCCGCGCGAAGTTCTTCATGATCGCCCACGAGGCATACGTGCTGAATTTATTGCCGCGGGCGAAGTCGAACTTCTCGACGGCGCGGATCAGGGACATGTTGCCGTCGGAGACCAGCTCGAAGAAGTTGTT
>JAFANO010000728.1 GCA_019232645.1 Planctomycetaceae bacterium
TCCGCTCGGTGGAGATCCCCCCCAGGAACTGGAGCGCCTGGCCGATCACCGGCATGTGCGTGAGGAGATTGACGACCCCCGGCGCCAGCGACCCGAGCCGCGCCCACCAGTAGATCAGGCCCATCGCGTAGGCGTGCCGAGGGCGGAGCCGCCCCTCGTAGTAATGCGACAGGAACTCGGCCTTGTACGTCGCCATGTCGACGTTCATCGGGCACTCGCTCTTGCACCCCTTGCACGCCAGGCAGAGGTCGAGCGCCTCGCGCACCGGCTCGGCCTTCCAGAGCCCCTTCATCGGGTCCTGCTGGAGCATCTCGAATAACAGGTGGGCCCGGCCGCGTTTCGAGTGCATCTCCTCCCTGGTCACCATGTAGCTCGGGCACATGGTGCCGGCCTCCTCGCGGCGGCAGAGGCCGACGCTGACGCACCGCTCGGTGGCATACGAGAAGCTGCTGTGGTCGCTGGGGAACTTGAAGTGGGTCTCGACCTGCGGCGGGCGGTAGTGCGGACCGACGCGGAGGTTCTCGCCGATCTTCATCGCGTCGATCTTCTTGCCCGGGTTCATCCGGTCGCCCGGGTCCCAGGTCGCCTTGAACTCGCGCATCGCCTGATAGACCTGCGGCCCGAACATCTTGGGCAGCAGCTCGCCGCGCGACTGGCCGTCGCCGTGCTCGCCCGAGAGCGACCCGCCATAGGAGAGCACCAGGTCGGCCGCTTCGTACTTGAAGGCCCGCATCTGCTCGACGCCGCCGGCCGACTTGAGGTGGAAGTCGATCCGGGTGTGGATGCACCCCTGGCCGAGATGGCCGTAGAGCGAGCAAGCGTAGTCGTATTTGATAAGCAGCTTACGGAAGTCGCGGAGGTATTGGCCGACCTTCTCGGGCGGGACGGCGGCGTCCTCCCAGCCCTCCCAGCTGTCGGGCCGGTTGGGGATGCGGGCGGTGGCCCCCAGGCCGGCCTCGCGCAGCTCCCAGACCATCCGCTCCTCCTTCTTGTCGGTGTACAGCTTCATGTCGACGACATCGCCGTCGCGCTCCAACTGGCCCATCAGCTTGCGGGCCTTGTCGTCGGCCTCGTCCTGGGTCTCGCCGCCGAATTCGACCAGGAGCCAGCCGCCGCCGCGGGGGAGCAGGTCGATCAGGTTGACGTGGGCCGCCTTGTCCTTCATGTCCTCGACGAGGCGGTCGTCGATCCCCTCCAGGCCGGAAGGCTGGTGCTCGGCGACCTGCGAGACGTGGTCGCCCGCCGTGGCGATGTCATGGAAGCCGACCACCAGGAGCGACTTCCTCGGGGCGCTGTGGATCAGCCGGCAGGTGGCCTCTAGGAACAGGACGCAGGTGCTCTCCGAGCCGATCAGCGACCGGGCCACGTGGAACCCGTTCTCGGGCAGCAGCTCGTCGAGGCTGTAGCCGGAGACCCGTCGTGGGATCTTCGGGAATTTGGCGCGAATCTGGTCCGCATGGGCGTCCCGCAGGTCGCGTAGCGCCCGGTAGATCTCGGCCCGCCGGCCGCCCGCGGCGACGATCCGCTCGTACTCCGCGTCGCTCGTCGGGCCGACGCGCATCCGCAGGCCGTCGTAGGTGAGGACCTCCAGCTCGTGGATGTTGTCGACGGTCCGGCCGCCCATCATCGAGTGGACGCCGCAGGAGTTGTTGCCGAGCATCCCGCCGAGGCAGCAGTGGTTGTGCGTGGAGGGGTCCGGCGCGAAGGTCAGGTGGTGCTCCTCGGCCCGGCGGCGGAGGTTGTCGAGGATGACACCCGGCTGGACCCGTGCGATCTTGCGCCCGGGGTCCAGCTCGAGGATCTTGTTCATGTACTTCGACATGTCGAAGACGACGGCCACGTTGCAGCAGCCGCCGGTGAGGCTGGTGCCGCCGCCGCGGCCGAGGACCGGGGCGCCGTACTTGCGGCAGGCGGCGACGGCCGCCTCGACGTCGTCGGCGTCCCGGGGCATGACGACGCCGATGGGGACTTGGCGGTAGTTCGAGCCGTCGGTGGCGTAGAGGGCGCGGTTGCCGTCATCGAACCGGACCTCCCCCTTGATCTCGCGACGGAGGTGGGCCTCCAGGATCGCGGCCTCGACGTCGGTGATCGGCTTCCGGGGGCGCGGCCGGATGACCTGACGCCTCGTCTCGAGGCTGACGCTCATCGCCCGGTCAGCAGTGCTCATCGCTCGGCCTCGGTTCAGGTACCTGATATCCTCTCCCATCTCACGGCGTGGCCCTCACGCGAAGGGGGGCGGGGGCGGCGCACCCTCGCCGGCCCAGACCGCCTCGAAGTCGTGGTGGTGCACGGGGCCGAGGGCGAAGCGCTCGACCTTGACGCCATACCCCAGCCCATGCAGCCGCTCGGCGATCCGCTCGATGGGATCCTTCTCCCGGTGCGTCCCATCGAGCGTCGGCGGCCCGAGGGGGTTTTGCCGGGCGTAGATGCGCACGCCCTCGAGTTCG
>JAFANO010000762.1 GCA_019232645.1 Planctomycetaceae bacterium
TGGCGCGCCTCCAGCTCCGAGGCCTCGAACGCCGGTTGCCCCGCCACGGCGATCCGGACCATCTCCAGCCGATGCGCCAGCGCCGTCAGCTCGCCTGGCTTGTGCGGCGGCACCCCGGCGACCACGAACCAGACCCGATCCAGCCCGCAGGCCTCGCGGCAGAGCTCGGCCAGGATCAGATGCCCCAGGTGGATCGGGTCGAACATGCCGCCATACAGCCCGAGTCGCATCGTCTGGTTGGCCCTCCCGATCCTCCGCTCCAGGTCGATTTCGTGTGGACAGGCGTGCAGAAATCGGGTGAAGTGGGGCATGAGGGGAGATTGCGCCGTCGGATCCCCAGCCGGACCGCCGACCCCCGTGCGCCGCTCCTCGGCCGACGCGGCCTGAGCGGAGGTGGGGAGTCTGCCCCGCGACCCGAAATTTTTCACGATAGGCCCCGATCATGAGTCTTGTCAACGACAAACGACAGGCCGCGTGGTTCGACGCCGACCCCGAGGTCGAGACCGGGGGGGCGTTCGCGGGCGTGGTCTTCAACCGGCCGATGGACCTGGTCCTGACGTACCGGGTCCCGGAGCGGCTGCGAGGCGTGGTGCGCCCCGGGCAGCGGGTCCGGGTCCCGCTGGGCCGGGGCAACCGGCCGGCGGTCGGCTACTGCGTGCGCGTCGACACCGTGCCGCCCGATGGCGTGGGGCCGGGGCGGGTCAAGGACCTGCTCGAGGTGCTCGACGACCCGCCGCTGATCGACGCCGCGATGCTCGAGCTGACGCGCTGGATGGCCGGGTATTATGCCTGCTCGTGGGGTCAGGCGCTCGATGCCGTGGTGCCGGCCGGGGTCAAGAAGCGGGCCGGGACGCGGGTCGGGACGTTCCTGACCGTCCCCGAGGAGGTCCGTCGGGCCCGCGAGTCACTGGAGCTGCCGGCCAAGCAGGCCGAGGCGCTGGCTATTCTCTGCCGGTCGGCCGAGCCGTTGACGCTCTCCGACCTCTGCCGGCTGGCCCAGTGCGCCCCCGGACCGATCGCCGCGCTGCGGCAGCGGGGCTACGTCCACACGGTCAAGCGCCGGGTCGGGCGCGGCGCGGCCCTCTCGACGGTCGGCGAGCCCGCGCCCGACGCCGTGCAAACCGCGCCCGTGCTGACCGCCGAGCAGGCGGTGGTGCTCGAGCGACTCGACCCCGCCCTCCAGGGCGACGCCTTCGCCACGTTCCTGATCCACGGGGTCACCGGCAGCGGCAAGACCGAGGTGTACCTGAGCGCCATCGAGCGGGTCGTGGCGCGGGGGCGCGAGGCGATCGTGCTGGTCCCCGAGATCAGCCTCACGCCACAGACGATCCGGCGGTTCCGCCGCCGGTTCGACCGGGTCGCCGTCCTGCACAGCCATCTCAACGACGTCGAGCGGCACCGCCACTGGCAGAACATCGCCTCGGGCGAGGTCCAGGTCGTCGTCGGCGCGCGCTCGGCGGTCTTCGCGCCGGCGCGGCGGCTCGGCCTGATCGTCATCGACGAGGAGCACGAGGCCACGTTTAAGCAGGAATCCACCCCCCGCTACCACGCGCGCGACGTCGCCGTCAAGCGGGCGCAACTGGAGCGAGTGCCGATCCTGCTCGGGTCGGCCACCCCGGCGCTGGAGACCTGGCGCAACGCCGAGCTGGGCCGCTACGTCCGGCTGCCGATGCGCGAGCGCGTCGGCGCCCGGCCGATGCCCGCGGTCGAGCTGATCGACCTCCGCCACGAGCGGCCCGCGCTGGGCGGCCTGAGCGAGCCGCTCCGCCGGGCGATGGCCGCCGCGCTCGACGACAAGGGCCAGGTGATCCTGCTGCTCAACCGCCGCGGCTTCCACACCTTCGTCATCTGCCCGAAACCCCAGTGCGGCCAGGTCTTAAAGTGCCACCACTGCGACGTGGCGCTGACCTACCACAAGGGCCGCCGGCTCCTGATCTGCCACACCTGCGACGCCGAGCGCGACCGACCCCCCGCCTGCCCCCACTGCCGCGCCCCTCACCTCCACTACGGGGGCATCGGGACCGAGCGGCTCGAGCGCGAGATCGAGGCGGCCTTCCCGTACCACGTCGCACGGCGGATGGACTCGGACACGATGCGGACGCCGGGCAGCCACGAGCAGGTCCTCGCGGCCTTCCGGGCGGGCGACGTGCGGATCCTGCTGGGCACGCAGATGATCGCCAAGGGGCTCGACTTCCCCGACGTCACGCTGGTCGGCGTGGTCAACGCCGACACGGCGCTGCACATGCCCGACTTCCGCGCCGCCGAGCGGACCTTCCAGCTCGTGGCGCAGGTGGCCGGTCGGACCGGGCGGGGCGATCGGCCCGGCCGCGTCTTGGTGCAGACCTACAGCCCTGACCACCACGCGATCGTCTGCGCCGCGCGGCACGACTACGAGGGGTTCGTCGCGCAGGAGCTGCCCGAGCGCGAGCAGTACGGCATGCCGCCCTACGGCAGGCTGGTCCGGCTGATCGCGCGGGGGGCCCGGGAGCCCACCGTCCGAGATTACCTCGACGAGCTGGCGCGGGCCCTGAAGGCGGCCGCCACCCCGGCCGTCCAGCTCGTCGGCCCCGCACCGGCGCCGGTCCTGAAGATCCGCAACCTCTATCGCTATCACCTCCGCCTCCGCTGCGCCTCTCCCCGGCCGCTCCAGGCGCTCTGGCAGGCCGTCGCCCCCACCCTCCCCCCCCCGAGCGGGGTCGAGCTGGCCGTCGACGTCGACCCGGTCAGCCTGCTGTAATTTAAAGAAGACCAGGAATTTTGATGATTCTATCAAACCGCCCTCCGGCCCCGGAAAGTCGGGTTTACTTGCGATCGCGCTTCGGCTATTCTCGCCGCCCGGTCAGCCCCGTTCCGAGGATTCGGCACCTCGAAGACTCAGGGAGGAGTTGCTGCGTGTGATCGGGCGAGGAGGTCGAGTCTCCACCACCGGCCTGCCTTCCTCGAATCCCGGACTCGGCGCCTCGGGTCGTGGCCCTCCGGGCTCGATCGCGGCCCGGACCGTCGTCGTGGACTGGAGTGGCGCACCTCCTGGAGTTGACACCCACTCTTCCGAACGGCCACCGCCCCACGCGCGGGGCGGGCCATCGAGACGATGGTGTTCCCACTTTCTCATGGGCTACGTGGCGGCAGCACGACACTCAATTTCAGGAGGAAATGATGCACAAGTCTCGGCAATGGAACGTCTTCCGGACGTCGATCCTGACCCTGGGCCTGCTCGCCGGCGCGTCGGCCGGTGTGCACGCGTCGCCGGTCATCAACTACAGCACGTCGGGCGCGATCGATTCGACCGGGGTGACCGGCACCCCGGTGATCAGCTTCAACAGCCTGGTCCAGAACACGGTCGATGTCGGTTCGGGGTCGAATCTGAGCTTGGGCGACTTCCAGGTCGCCGGCCTGCCTGGCAACCAGACCACGACCTACAATAATACGCCATTCAATATCAGCTTGTTGGTCAATCAAGTGGACGGAACGACCCCGAACCCCAATCAGACACCCCTTCAGATCAGCGGCGAGCTCAACGGTACGGTCGTCGGCAATGACACGTCCAACGTGACGGCGACCTTCAACCCGCTCAACAACCCCAACTTCCAGACCGGGCTCTACGAGAATACCTTGAGCGTCCCGAGCTCGAAGTCGCTGGTCGCCTCGACGACCAACAGCGGCCAGACGTCGGCGGAGGCGTTCATCACGTCCACCACGAACACCCAACCGACTCCCGAGCCGACCTCGATCGCGTTTTTCCTCATGTGCCTGGGTGGTATCGGCCTGCGCCATCGCATCCGGCGTCACTCCTGAGTGGCCTGGTCGCGCCCCTCCCCTCTCAACTCAACGGCCCGGCGAACACCTCTCGCGAGGCCTTCCAATCTGATCGTGCGATCCCTCCGGCCGGGCCCGCCGAAAAGGCGGGTCCGGTCGTCTGCTTTCCGCGGTGGGGCAACCGCCCCTCGTCGGTGTCGAGGGATCGCGATCCGGGTCGGAGGCCGTCTCCTTTCGATGGCGCACGCCGATCTGTCCGGATCGAGCAAGGCGCCCCCACCCTCGATGGTGCGACGGATGACCGCTGCGTCCCACGATCGAGCCCGGTCGGGTCAGTCCGCGGACCTCGGCACTGGGTCGCTTGGCATCGCGGAAGCGTAGATGTGATACGCATTTCGGATCTTTTGTGCCCTTTGTCCGGCTCTCACATTTGAGATTTCAAAGCTCAAGTCAGCAGATCGGTGCACAGAATTCCAGGAATCCGTATCAGACACCTCGGGATCCCGGCTCTCGATCACCCGGTGGGAGCGGTGCGAGTTCCAGGTTGTCGGCCGGATTTCGGCAAAAGTTCAGGTTTACTTCCGGGCCATCTTGGATTATTCTCACGCCCGTTCGCTTCGGGGATTCGATTACCATCGATGCTCACGGACGAGTTTCGACAGGAACTGGAATGGAGGCCCGGCAGGCATGCTCTCCCCCCTCGGATTCACATCAAAACATTCCATGTCTTTGCTCCTTGAGTCCGGTCGCGGTTCGGAACTTCGTCGTTGACCTGAGTTGCGCACCTCACATCACTGCCAGAACCTTGGCCCGAGTCACTGTTGGACTCGGGTCGTGCCGTCGGGATGGCTCGAATCTGTTCGGCCATCGAGGAAGCTTGGGGCCGGTCGCGCCCTCAGGACGGAGGCGTGCCGTCGAGCGATGGTGGCCTGGTTCTCACGTTGGCGAAGTCGCTCGAGCGCGACACTCAAATTCAGGAGGAAATCATGCGCATGTCACGTCAGTGGACCAGGCTGCGGACGTCAGTCTTGGCCCTGGGATTGATCGCCTGGGCCGCCTCGCGGGCGCAGGCGGACCCGCTCGTCACCTACGAATCATCGGGTTCGATCGACCCGACGGGAGTGAGCGGGACTCCGGTCATCAGCTACAACAGCGTCAACAGCGGGCAGAACAATTCGTTCGATGCGCCCTCGAATTTCAGCCTGGGCTCCTTCCAGGTCGCCGCGCTACCCGACGGCCAGACCACGACCTACGCCAATACGCCGTTCCACATCACCTTCCTCGTCGACACGATCAACGGCGCGGCGCCCACCCCGAACCAGACGCCGATCACGATCAACGGCACACTCAACGGCTCGATCACTGGCGCCGGGAATTCGAGCGTGGTGGCGCAGTTCGACCCGACCACCCTTCCCTCCTTCCAGGCCGGGCAGTATTCGAACACTCTGAACATCCTCGACAGCCCGTATCTGTTGGTCCCCTCGACGACCGACAAAGGCCAGACCACGGTCCAGGCGAACCTCGAAGCCACGCCCCAGCCGGTCCCCGAGCCGACCTCGATCGCGATCTTCCTGACGACCCTGGCCGGCCTGGGCGCGCATCGCGTCCGCTCCGGCCGGCGCTCCGCCTGAGCGAGCCAGACCGGACTGGAAGACCCTAGGGCCCTCACCTATGAGGGGCCGTCTCCGACGCGGATGCCAGGCATGCGGACCCGGCCGGCGCTGCCCCGCCCCTCGAGGCGCGATGGGGGCCCGGCCAGGTCGATCGGACCGGACCCTCCCTGGATGAACGTGAACGT
>JAFANO010000142.1 GCA_019232645.1 Planctomycetaceae bacterium
CCCGCTCGGGGGGCACGGCGGAGTCCTCCCACCCCTCCCACGCGTCCTTCTCGCCGGGGATCCGCGCGGTCGCCCCCAGGCCCGACTCGCGGACCTTCCACAGGTGCTGCTCCTCTTCCTCGTTGTCGAAGAGCTTCATCGACGGCGAGTGGCCCGTCCGCTTCAAATGGTCCATGAGCCGCAGCGCCTTGTCGTCCGACTCCTCCTTGGTTTCGGCGCCGAACTCGACCAGGAGCCAGCCTCCCCCCTTAGGCAGAAGCGTGATGTCATGCGGATGGATGCCCTTCTTCTTCATGTCCTCAACGAGGATATTGTCGAGCCCCTCCAGGCCGATCGGCCCGTACTGCATGACCTCGGTGATGTGGTCGCCGGCGCTGTAGACGTCGGGGTAGCCGAGCACGAGGACCGAGCGATGGGACGGGCTGGGGACGAGGTGCAGTTGCGCCTCGAGGATGGTGACACAGGTCCCCTCGGTGCCAACAAGGGCGCGCGCGACGTGGAACCCGCGCTCGGGCAGCAGGTCGTCAAGGTTGTATCCCGAGACGCGTCGGGGGAGGTCCTTCGGGTAACGTTGGCGGATCAAGTCGGCGTAGCGGTCGCGGAGCGACTTGAGCCGGGCGTAGATCTCGCCCTTGCGGCCCCCGGCCCGGATGATCCGCTCGAGCTCGTCCTCGACGGTGGCGCCGACGGTCATCCGGGCGCCGTCGTAGAGCAGGATGTCGAGCTCGTCGACCTGGTCGGAGGTCCGTCCGGTCCCCAGGCCCATGATCGAGTGGACGCCACACGAATTGTTGCCCATCATCCCGCCGAGGGTGCAGTGGTTGTGCGTCGAGGGGTCGGGCGCGAAGGTGAGGTGGTGCTTCTCGGCGGCACCCCGGAGGATGTCGAGGACCGTGCCCGGCTGGACGCGCGCCAGCCGCTTGTCGGGGTCGACCCAGAGGACGTGGTGCATCCGCTTGGAGAAGTCCATGACGACGGCGACGTTGCAGCATCCGCCGGTGAGGCTCGTGCCGCATCCCCGCGAGAGCAGCGGCGCGCCGAAGGCGCGGCAGGTCGCGACGGTCGCGATCACGTCGTCGACGTCATCCGGGATGACGACGCCGATCGGCACCTGGCGATAGTTCGAGCCGTCGGTGGCGTAGAGCGCGCGGCTGCCGCGATCGAACCGGACCTCGCCGCGGATCTTGGTGCGCAGCTCCGCCGCCAGCGCGGAGGCGTCGACGAAGTACGGAAGCGCATTCCGGGTGGGGGGGACCGGGGTGGTGGTCCTCGGCTCGGTCACGGTCGAGGACAAGGTCTCGGTAGCGGTCGCCATCGGCGTGGATCCTTTCCTTTTCGTGGGCTGGATGGGGCCGGCCGCCCCGCTCAGACGGCGAAGCGGGCGGCATCCTGGCGTTTGAATTCGAGCCCCAGGCCGGGCCGCGACAGGTCCGGCCGCAGTGCCCCGCCGACCGGCGAGAGCGTGCCGTCGAACAGCATGTGCTCGATCCGGTCGTGGTCGTGGAAGAACTCCAGGGGGCGGACGTCGGGCAGGGCGCAGCAGGGGTGGGCATGCAGCGACGGTGCGCAGTGCGCCGACAGCGGCAGCGCGTGCGCCTGGCAGAGCGCGGCGACGCGGAGGAACCCCGTGATCCCGGCGCAGCGGGTGGCGTCGGCCTGGAGCACGTCCACCGCGCCGGCGTCGAGCATCCGGCGGAAGTAGAACAGGTCGTAGCCGTACTCGCCGGCGGCGATCTCCATGCCGGCCGGGGCGCGGTCGCGGAGCAGGCGGAGCCCCTCGAGGTCGTCGGAGGAGACCGGCTCCTCGAACCAGCAGACCCCCAGCGCGGCGAACGCCTCGGCCTGCGCCAGCGCCTGCTTGCGGCTGTAGGCGCCGTTGGCGTCGACGAAGAGCTCGACGTCCGGCCCGATCGCGTCACGGGCGGCCCGGACGCGGTCGAGGTCGTCGGCCGGGTGGGTACCGATCTTCATCTTGACGCCCCGGATCCCCCGCGCGGCCCAGCCGCCGAGCTGGTCGCGGAGCCTCTCGAGCGCGTACGAGGTGAACCCGCCGCTGCCGTAGACCGGCGCGGCGTCACGGACGGCGCCCAAGAGCGTCACGAGCGGCATGTCGAGCAGCCGCGCCTTAAGGTCCCAGAGCGCCGAGTCGACGGCCGAGATGGCCATCGAGGCGATCCCCGGCCGGCCGAGGTTGCGGATCGCGGCGACCATCGCCGACCAGGCGCCGGGCACCGCCATCGCGTCGCGGCCTCGGACCACCTCCGCCAGCGAGTCGCGGATCAGCGCCGCGGTCGCCGTATCGGCGTAGGAGTAGCCCAGGCCCGTCTTGCCCCCCGCCGTCGCCTCGGCGAGCACGAGCGTCGTGTGCTTCCAGGCATACGTGCCGTCCGACTCGGGGAAGTCGGTCGGCACGGTATAGGCCGAGACCTCGAGCCTGTCGATGCGGACCGCGTCCCTTCCGAACCTGTTGCCCATCGCGATCTTCCCGGCAAAGAGCGGGCCCTGTGGGATGTGAAGCGCCGGTGTCTTTACCCGGTCCCCCTCTTGGACGGAGACCCGCCGGACCTTCGATGCGGTCCTACGAAAGCCCTCCCGGACGGAGGGGCAGGAAGAGGACGCCGGCGCATCCGATCCTCCCCCGGCTTTCGTGCCGGGGGAGAGAGAACGCCTCTCCCTGCGTGACGTTTCGCGGGCCCTCAACGCCCGCCCCATGGTTTACGTCCGGGGAATTCCAGCTTTGAAATTCAAAATTTGAAATTCCCAATTCGAGATTTGAGATTCCAAATTTGAATTAAATATTTTAATCTTTCTATTTTTAATCTCGAATCTGGAATCTCAAATCCGAAATCAGTGAAGAGGACCGGGTCTCGCCCAGTCCCCGGTGATCCAGTCAGACCAGCTCCTCGATCTTGTCGCGGAAGAGCGTCACCGCGATCCTGCCGCGGTGCGGCTCGCCACGCGCCAGCGCCTCGGCGAGGTGGAGGCCCTGCTTGAACGTCGCCCGCGCCGGCAACGGCGGCTCGAACGGGTCGACCACGGCCTCGACCAACGCGGGTCGCTTTGAGGCGAACGCGGCCTCGAGAGCGGGGCGGACCTCGTCCGGCCGCTCGCAGTGGAACCCGACGCCGCCGCACGCCTCGGCGAACTTGACGAAGTCGATCGGCTGGAGCTCGACGCCGTACTCGGGGTTGCCCAGGAAGACCATCTGCTCCCACTTGATCTGCCCCAGCGTGTTGTTCTTGATCACGACGACCTTGATCGGCAGATGATATTTGACGGCGGTGATGAACTCGCAGCCGAGCATCGTGAAGCCGCCGTCGCCGACGAAGGCGACGACCTGCCGGTCGGGGTAGGCGATCTGCGCCGCGTTGGCGTAGGGCAGCCCGGGCGCCATCGTGGCCAGGTTGCCCGAGCAGGAGAACATCATCCCGCGGCGCATCTGGATGTGCCGCGCCGCCCAGGTGGTGATCGTGCCCGAGTCGGTCGTCAGGATCGCGTTGTCGGCGAGCAGCGCGTTGACGTGCCGCGCGACGACCTGCGGCTTCAGCGGCCGGTCGTCGCGCGACCCGCGCGTGTCCATCAGCTCCCGCCATTCCTTCATGTCCTTCTGCGCGGCCTCGAGAGCGGGGCGGACCTCGTCCGGCCGCTCGCAGTGGAACCCGACGCCGCCGCACGCC
>JAFANO010000153.1 GCA_019232645.1 Planctomycetaceae bacterium
AACCCAACCCATCGTCCGCAGCGAGGAGGACACCCCTTTCGGATCCGAAAGGGGTGTCCTCCTCGCTGCGGACGATCGCTCCGTGAGCGATCCCCTCAGAAGTGTTTGCGCTGGCGGCTGGAGGGAATGCGGAGGGTCCGGCGATACTTGGTCACCGTCCGGCGGGCGACCGGGAAGCCGTGGCGGCCCAGTTCCTCGACGATTTCCTCGTCGGAGAGGGGGTTCTGCTTATCTTCCTTGGCGATGATCTCGAGCAGCTTTTGCTTGATCGTGTCCCAGGCAACTTCCTCGCCATCGGCGGTCGTGGTGCCGCCGCCGAAGAACCGCTTGAGCGGGAAGATCCCGCGCGGGGTCTGCACCCACTTGTCATCGACTGCGCGGCTGACGGTTGTGACGTGGACGCCGACTCGGTCGGCGATCTGCTGCATCTTGAGCGGCTCGATGAACTCGGGGCCCTTGTCGAGGAAGTCCTTCTGGTGTTCGATGATCGCCCGGGCTACTTTCAGCAAAGTGTTCCGCCGCTGCTCGATCGATTCGATCAGCCACCGCGCCGACTGGATCCGCTTCTGGATAAACTCGCGGGCGGCGGCGTCGGTATGCTTGTTCTTGAGCTGCTTCTGATAGTACCGCGAGATCGCCAGTTGCGGGGTATGGTCGTCAACCAGCCGGACCTCGTACTCGCCGTGCTCGTTGGCCTCGACGATCAGGTCGGGGACGACGTAGAGGGTGCTCTCAGGGGTATAGCGCGCCCCAGGGCGGGGGTTGAGCCGCCGGAGGTGTTCCATCGCCTCCTTGATCTGTTCGATCGAAATTCCCGTCTTCTTCTCGATGGCCGGCAGGCGGTTCTGCTGGATATCGTCGAGATGGTTGGCGATCAGGACGTGCAGGACGTCGCGGCAGGGTACGTCGGGGGTCAGTTGCAACAGCAGGCATTCGCGGAGGTTCCGCGCTCCAATACCGGGTGGATCAAGCTTCTGGACCAGCGCCAGCGCATCCTCGGCCTGCGCCATCGTGACATCGCCGCCGAAGTCGCGGACCACCTCGCTCAGCTCGAGATTCAAGAACCCGTTGTCGTCCAGGTTGTAAATGATGTACTCGGCCAGCGTGCGGACCGTCGGGTCGCTGTCGAGGAAACCGAGCTGGTCGGACAGGTCGTCGTGGAGCGAACGAGGCCGTGAGGCCATATTCTGCATAGCGTCGTGCTTGCGGTCAGACTCCTCGCTCAAGGCGGCGCGGCTGGGGCGATGCGTCTCGCCGTACGACTCGGTCCAGTCGTCCGAGCCGTCGCCGTCGAACTCGCCCACCGTCGCGTCTTCCGCCGGGGCCGACGGCTCCTCGGAATCCGTCTCGGGGGCGGCAGACTCCCGCAGGTCGACCAGGATCGGGTTTTCACTCAATTCCTGGTCAATCCGCTCCTGCAGCGCCATCAAGGGCAATTGCAAGATCTCCATCGACTGGATCATGCGAGGCGCCATACGGAGGCGCATATCCAACCGCTGGTGCTGTGAGGTTTCGAGACGCATGGTCCTGGATTCCGTCGTGGAAATTGAGGAGGAAAACGGATCTCTATGTCGCCTGCCCCATCGCGATCAACGCTGCGCATTGTATTGTGGCGTTGCGGGGCTCCTCCCCGCCCGGACGCGCGAACCAGACAGCCCCAGCAAGCCGGCGCGAGCAATCCTTTCGCAAAAATTATACCACAACCAACTCCATTCAAGCATATAACGCGGGGGCCTTGGAAAACGAGGAATTGTTGATTTTGTGCTCCGGGCCCGCCGTGACCCGTGCCGATGGGAAATCGCCATCTCCTGGCAGCATGCGCGGTCCCTGGGCCGCTTTCCTAGGGGTCGGCCCGGGACTCAAAATCGCTGGCGGCCATTGATCGCGTCGGCGAGCATCTCCTTGTTGGCGAACTCGAGGACGCTACCCGAGGCGAGACCCCGGGCCAGCCGGGTGATCGGGACGCCGGAGTCGGCCAGGCGGTTGGCCACCAGCAGCGCGGTGCCGTCGCCCTCAAGGTTGGGATTCGTCGCCAGGATCACTTCGCGGACCGTGCCCGAGCGGACACGAGCCTCGAGGGCGTCGAGGGTCAACTGGTCGGGGCCCATCCCCTGGAGCGGGGCGAGCCGACCGAGAAGGACGTGATAGACGCCGAGGAAGGTACCGGCCTTCTCCAGCGCCAGGAGGTCGCGGGGCTGCTCCACGACGCAGACCAGCCCGGTGTCGCGTCGAGGGTCGCGGCAGATGGTACAAAGAGACTCCTCGGCCTCGGTCAGATGGAAACAGGTCAGGCAGTGCCGGACCCGATCGCGGACGTCTCGGATCGCCTCGGCCAGCGCCAGCGCCTCCTCGATGGGGCATTTCAGGAGGTGATGCGCCAGCCGCTCGGCGGTCTTCGCCCCCACACCGGGGAGTCGGCCAAGGGCCTCGACCAGCCGATCCACCGAGCCTGAGTATCCCGCCATGGTTCAGGCACCCCCGCCCGGACCCAGCAATCCTGAGAGGCCGGGGATCGGCAGCCCCCCGGCCATGGTCGCGAGCGACCGCGCCGCCGCCTCGCGGGCCTTCGACAGGCCCTGATTGACGGCGGCCGCCACCATGTCTTCCAGCAGTTCAACATCGCCGTCGGCCAGCAGCTTGGGCTCGATCCGCACGGACAGGACCTCGAGCTTTCCGTTGATCTTGGCCACCACGGCGCCGCCGCCGGCTGTCCCTTCGACCTGGACCTGTCCCAGGGCCTCGGTCGCCTTCTCCACGCTCTCGCGCAGCTTGCCGGCATTCCGCATCAGGTCGGCAAGATTGCCCAGATTATTGAACACAGCGGCCCTTCTTCCATCCAGGGATCATCGATTCCGTCGAGCCGGACCCTTCACGAGGAGGCAGAGGGAGAAGAATCTTCCTCGTATTCGAGATGCAACGGGCGTGCCTCGAACAGCTCGACCACTTTCTGGACCATCGGGTCTCCCGCGGGGTCGCCGCGGCGACCAGGTGTCGCGGCCTGGGCCGGCGACTCGCGAGGTTCCGCCTCGGCCGAACGATCGAACCGGACCAAGACCGGCCGGTGAAGTAGGCGTTGCAAGGCCTGCTCGATCCGTGCCCGCGCCTCGACCGACTCGCACTCGTCGACGACCCAATTATATCGCGGGGGGACCTCAATGACCAGGAGGTTTGGCCCCGAAATTGCGGAAGGTGCGACCAGGCCCAACCCCTTGCCGAACCTCAGGCCCACCAGCTTGACCACCTCAGGCCAGGCCTGGCGGGCTGCCTCAAGCGACAGGGGGGGGCCGTCGTCCGCCGGTGACGTCGTCGCCCGTGATAGCCCGGGAGGGGCCGGTCCCGAGGCCGAATCCGGGTGCGCGGCCGGGACAGCCGGCTGAGGCGGGGTTGACTTTTTTTTTCCGGCCGAGGGGGCTGCATGGTCGGCCGACGTGGGGGGCACCGCGCCGGACTCGAGCGCCGCCAGGCGGGCGATCAGTTCGCCGAGCTCGCTCAGGTTCTCGAGCCGGGCGACGCGGACCAGGGCCAGCTCGACGAGGGTGCGGCCGTGCGGGC
>JAFANO010000127.1 GCA_019232645.1 Planctomycetaceae bacterium
GTCCTTAAGAAGTGCAAGCGGATCGTCACCGACAGCCGTCCGGTCGAGGAGCCGAAGGACCCCGAGGGCGACAACTTGTTCCAGCTCTTCAAGCTGTTCGCGCCGGCCGACGAGAGGACCGAGGTTGAGCGCCGTTATCGTGCCGGGGGTATCGGCTACGGCGAGGTGAAGGCGCGGCTGGCTGAGCACATCACTGCCCACTTCGCCCCCGCGCGCGCGCGCCGGGCCGAATGGGTGGCCCACCCCGCCCGGGTGTCCGAGGTCCGCGTCGCCGGCGCCGAACGGGCCCGACGGGCGGCCCGGGTCGTCCTCGATCGCGCGCGGGCTGCCTGCGGCGCGGCCTAGGAGGTCGATCGCGCCGCGGCTCCGGCCGGGGGCCGAGGCCGACCGAGGAGGTCGCTCATCCCCCCCTCGCTCCCGTCGTTGCATCTCGGCCGTGGACTTCGGCGGGGGGGTGGGTGGCCTCGACCGCCGTGAAGGGCTCGAGGACCTGATACGAGTGGTTCGCCCCCTTGGGCACGACCCAGGAGTCGCCCGGCTCGAGCAGGACCATCTGCCCCTCCAGGTGCAGCTCGGCGCGGCCCTGGATCACGTAGCCGACGGTCTCGTACTCGCGGCGGCTGGGGTGCTTCGCCGTGCACGTCGGCTCCTCCTGCCAGAGTCTCATCGAGAGGCTCTTGCCCATAGCGAGGTACTTCTGGCCCATCTCACCCCGGGGTGAATGCGCCGAGCTGACCTTGATGATCGTTGTGTCGCTCATCGTCGGATCCTTTGGTTGACGCATCGATTATGGATCGTGGAGCCGGGGGGTATTTTAGCAAATTGAGTGCCGAGGCGAGGGTGTAAGCCGTAGTTCGCTTTCTTTAGGAACTACCCAGCCTTCCTTCTCTTCGTGGCTTCGTATCGGCGGAAGGGACTGAGTGTGCGGTTCTTCAAGTGCCTGGCCCGTCGGTCGTCTTCGCAGAGATAGGCCGCGCGGAGTTGGAGAATGGTTTCGGCTTGGGTCGGGTTCCAGAACTTCTCGCTCCCTTTGACCCGGCGGTTGAATTGCTTGATCAGCGACTCGATCAAACCCGAGCAGATCGGCAGCCCCGCGCGGCGATACCGCGGATAGTCCCTGCGGGGCTGGTTGTTGGCCGGGTATCCGATCGTCAGGCGGAGCACTTCGGAGGGATCGGTCGGCTGGGTCTCCTCTGCCTCCGACGGGGGCGGCATCGCCTCCAGGACGGCGCGCAACTGCTCCAGCACGGTGGCGACGCGTCCCTGTCAGCAGGCCGTCGCCCAGTCGAGGTAGCGCTGCCAGACCGCAGCGGTCGGGCCGCCCACTCGAACGTCGATCCGCCGGCCATCGCCGGGGTCGCCGAGGTCGTCCGCGACGGACACCCGGATCCTACCGCCTTCGACCCCAAGGAGGAGCAATACGACCCCAAGAGCGACCCCGACCAGCCCGTCTGGTCTCAGGTCGCGATCCGGGCCGTGCGCGCGATCGACCCGCCGCTCGGCCTGCCTCTGCTGCGATCTGTCCCGGCCCTGAAGGGGATGGAGTTGCTCCGCAAGGGGAGCCGGCTCTCGATCCAACCGGTGACGGTCGAGGAGTGGGAGGCGATCCTCGCGCTGGCCGGGTCGGGCGCGAGGGCGTGAGCCCCAACGGACCCCGGGGGAAGTGATCGTGGCCGGGGTCGAGAGCGGGGGACTTGCCCGGCTACTTCCTCGACGACGACGCCGGCATGGCGCTGGAGATCATCGGCAGGTCGCCGGGCGAGCCCGCCGCCAACCGGCGCCGGGTTTGCCACATCGCGTTCCTCGGCGACGACGTGGCCGCGGCACGCGCCGCGCTGGAGGCGCGCGAGCTCGTCTTCGAGGCCGAGACCGCCGTCGACGACGACGCGATGCGGCGTGCCTTCTTCGGGGACCCCCGAGGGCAACCGCGGCCAGGTCGTTTGGAGGATCCAGCCGCTGGGCGCGCAACGATGATCCGGCGGCCGATCACCTCGCGGCCTCGGCCGTCGGCGGTCAGGCGCTCGGGATTCAGGCGGACTGGCGGCCCCGCGGGATGTCGCCCCGCCATTCGATGCGGTAGCGGTTCTCGAGCGCGAACGCCTCGATCTCCTCGCGCGATTGCGGGATCTCGATCCGGGAGATCTCGCGGTAGGTGCCGCTCCCCGAGCGCTTCCACGCGACTTCCTCGCCGAACCACTTGCCATCGAGGTAATAGACAATCAGACACTTCATGCGATCGGCTCCCGGTCCCGATTACGGCCAACAATCATCTGGATCTGGATTATAAGGAAGAGGGGGGGACGGTGCCAGGCGCTTATCGGGCGGTGCGACAGGCCAGGAACAGGGTCCAGAGGTCGGCCGAGGCCCCGCGATCGAAAGGGGGAGGGGCGTCGCCGTGCTCGGCGCGCCAGGCGTCCCAGCGTCGGATCAGGTCGGGCGTGAGGAAGGTCTCGACCGCGATCGGCCGGCCCTGGCGGACCATCAGGGCCACGTGGCGGAGGACCGCCGATCGGTCGAGTCCCCGGATCGCCGCGGCCTCGTCGAGCGTGAACCCGCGATCGAGGAGCCGCCAGGTCCACTCCTCGGTCGGGACGTACGAACCGGCAAGCGGGGCGGTGGGGAGCCTCGGACGATCCGAGGGGCCGTCGGCCGGCACCCGCGACCCGGCGGAGGGGATGGCCGAGGGCTGGGGACGGGCGATCGAGGCGGAGGGTGGGTCGCCCGCCTGGGAGATGGCCTCGAGCAGGGCCGCGCCGTAGCGTTCGAGTCGGGCGGGGCCGAGGCCTTTGATGCCCGCCAGCTCCTGGGGGGTCCGGGGGCGCACCCGGACCAGGGCCTCGAGGGTCTCGTTGGCGAAGATGCAGTAGGCCGGCTGTCTCGCCTCGCGCGCCCACTCGGCCCGTAGCGCCTTGAGGTGCTCGCAGAGCGGGTCGTGCTCGATTGGCACGGGTTCGGGCCTCTCGGCGCCGTCGGCGGAGACGTAGCCCCGGGCCTCGGCCGGGGCGCGGGGGCCGGGCGCGGGGCGGGGCTCGTCGGCGGGGCGGGAGGCGAGCCGCTCCAGGCCGCCGTTGCGGACCTTGGCCAGCAGGTCGCCGGGCAGCGCCAGCGTGAAGTCGAATGGGCCCTTGGTGCGGACCAGGTCCCAGCCCCGCTCGCTCAGGTTGACAACCGGCCGGAAGCGGCCCACCTCCTCCGACGCGAGCAGCCCGGCGCGTTCGAGGACGTCGAGGAGCTGGACCACCTCCTGCTGCCGGAAGTCGGCCAGGATGCCGAAGGTGCTCAGCCGCTTCAGCCCCAGCCGGTCCACCTTCTCCGAGCCCGACCCGGTCAGCATCTGCGCGATGACCGTCTTGCCGACCCGCCCCTTGGATCGGGCGACCCCCGAGAGGACCTTGAGGATCACCTCGCGCCCCGCCGCCGTGTCGATCGTCGCCCCCGGCAGGGCCGCCGGGCCCTCGACCGCAGGCCCGCAGTTGTCGCATCGGCCGCAGTTCAGCCCCGCCGCGCCCGAGTCGCCGAAGTAGCCGAGCAGGAACGAGCGGCGACACTGGCGGGCCCGCGCAAACTTGATCATCTGGTCGAGCTTGTCGTACTCGCGCTGCTTGCGCTTCTCGAGCGTGGCGAAGTCGATCCCGAGGTCGCGGGCCCGCCGCTTGCGGTCGATGACGCGGACGGCGTTGCCTCGGAACGGGGGGATGTAGTCGATCGGCAGCTCGGCCACCAGCGCCCGGAGGGCCCGATTCAATGCGGGGCGGTCGAGCCCCAGCGCCCCGGCGAGCTCGTCGGGGTGGAAGTAGATGGGCTCGCCGTGGCGGCGGTTGACCAGACCCTCCAGGCCGAGCAGGACGATCCGCTGGATGTGCGCCTGGGGGCTGAGCCGGGGGACCAGGCTGATCTCGTCGGGCTCGGCGTTGATCCGGACGATCGCCATGTTCTCGCGGGGCAGGAACTTCTCGATCGCGCCGGCGGACTCGAGGATCTTCAGCGCCGTGCCGACGGCCGACTCGTTCAGCTCGATCCCGGCCGCCTCGCGGACCTCGGCTTGCGTCATCTCGATCGGGTCGGCGTCCTGGGCGCGGAGGAAGTCGTAGACGCGGTAGACCATCGCGGCCGGGGGATACTCGTTCTCGATGAAGATTTCCTGGAGCTTGCGGTCGCCGAAGGCGAACAGCAGGACGCACTCGGCGGGATGGCCGTCGCGGCCGGCGCGGCCGGCCTCCTGGTAGTAGGCCTCGAGCGTCCCCGGCATGTTGAAATGGATCACCGAGCGGATGTCGGCCTTGTCCACCCCCATGCCGAAGGCGTTGGTCGCGACGACGACCTCGGCCGCACCGCTCATGAACCGCTCCTGCGCGGCGGTCCGCTCCTCGCGGGTGAGTCCCGCGTGGTAGACGACCACCGACCGGCGGAGCTCGCGCTCGAGGAACTGCCCGACCGACTCACATCGCGCCCGGCTCGAGGCGTAGATGATGGCGGGACCGGGGTTGCGCGCGAAGACCTGGGCCAAGGCGGCGAGCTTGTCGGCGTCGCGGCGGGCCTCGACGACGGCGTAGGACAGGTTCGGGCGGTCGAACCCGGTGACGAACTGCGCCGGGTCGCGGAGGTCGAGCTGATCGGCGATGTCGCGGCGGACCAGGTCGGTGGCGGTGGCTGTCAGCGCGATGCAGGGAGGGGACCCGAGCCGCCGCCGGGCGTGACCGATCTTGGCGTAGTCGGGGCGGAAGTCGTGGCCCCACTCGCTGATGCAGTGCGCCTCGTCGACCGCCAGCAGCGCCGGCTTGAGCCGGGCCATGACCTCGACGAACCGGGGGCTGCGGAACCGCTCGGGGGCGACGTAGACCAAATCGTAGCGCCCCGCCTCGATCTCCTGGATTCGGGCGCGCTGCTCGCCCGGATCGAGCGTGCTGTTGAGCAGGGTGGCCCGGATGCCGCGCTGCGTCAGCGCGTCGACCTGGTCCTTCATCAGGGCAATCAGCGGGCTGACGACGAGGGTCAGCCCCGGCAGCAGGAGCGCGGGCAACTGGTAGCAGAGGCTCTTGCCGCCGCCGGTCGGCATGACGCAGAGGACGTCGCGCGCCTGCAGGACGTGCTCGATCACCTCGCGCTGGCCCGGCCGGAACCGCTCCAGGCCGAAGTGATCGCGGAGCGTCTGTTCCAGGTCGAGCGCGCGATCAGTGACACTCATGATCAGTGACACTCAGAGACGACGATCCCCCAAACCCCCGCCGGGGGCGCCTCGTATTATAAATTGTGGCGCCCGGCCTCGCGAGGTTGGGCCGGTGATGGGGAACGAGAAATGCATTACATTAGGGTACAGGGGGTCGTGCTCGTCGCGATAGGAGGCGGCCCTGCCTCCCCTTTCGGGGAGGCCGCCTGTTGGATCTCTTGCTTGACCCACTCGTAAAGGTTCGACCCATGAAGTTTCGACCCATGAAGTCTCGACAATTCGCATTCAAGGCGGTGGTCGCGTTGGCCCTGGTGGCCCTG
This sequence comes from Planctomycetaceae bacterium, assembly GCA_019232645.1. Taxonomy (GTDB): domain Bacteria; phylum Planctomycetota; class Planctomycetia; order Isosphaerales; family Isosphaeraceae; genus JAFANO01. The sequence continues at coordinate 5,488 of JAFANO010000127.1, forward strand.
ATCTTGGTCCTCTCGGCCAGTCCGGCCTCGGCCGGCTGGCCCCGCAGTACGGTGGTGGTCGCGACGCCCGTCGCTCCCGCCTATGTGGCCGCCGCACCGGTCGCGGTGATCGGTGCGCCGGTCCCGACTGTCTACGCGGCGCCGGTGACCCAGGTGGTTGCGGCCCCAGTCGTCGATACCGCGCTGGTCCCGGCCGCCTTCACGGCGCCGCTGACGACGACCTACGCGAGCCCGATTGTGACGACGACCTACACGGCCCCTGCGGTGGTTGCTGCGCCCGCCCGGGTCAAGGTGGTCTACCCGCGCCGAGTGTACCGCTTCGGGTACTGAGCGCGGATCGGACCCGTGGCCTCGCGACGACATCCATGGTCGCGAAGGATCGGGAAATGAGGGGCCCCTGGCGAATAGCCAGGGGCTTTTTCTACGTCGAGGGCCCCGGGACGGCGTCTCCTCCCCAACGTCATCCCTCGCCCTCGGGGACGCAACGCGACGATGACCATGACCCGGGGAGGTTGCCGGAGCCGTCAATGGTTCTCAACATGCGGATCGATGGCGACGTCGTCATCCTGAGCAACTTCGGGGGGCTGTTGAACGACCCGAGGCATTTCGACGCCGGAAGGGACGTCCGCGAGATGCTCGAACGGGGCTACCAGAAGTTCATATTCGAACTGGGCGGGATGCGGGAGTTGGGTGCGACCGCCTTCGGCCTGCTGACGACCCTCACCCGCCAGATCCGCAAGGAAGGCGGCGAGGCCGTGCTGACGCACCTGAGCCCGAGCACCGAGAAATCCATCGAAATGATGCGGATGGACACCTACTGGGAGGTGTTCGATGGCGTCAAGGATGCCGAAGAGTTTTTCCGGCACGGCGAACGTTGAGGGCGGCGATTCGGGCGGCTGGCCCCAAGCCCATTGAAAGTCCGGGAGTGGCTGCTCGACACTCAAGGAGGGGGTCTCTTGCAGGGTGCGTGAAACGCATCATTTTCCGTCACCTCAAGGCATTGGTGCATTTGACGCGCCCTCCGAGAGATCAGATCCCGGATGGATTTTCAACCCTTGATCACCCCGACGGGTCGGAGCCGGGCGACGCGCCGGGCGAGTCCCGCCCGCTCGACGACTTCGGTGACGGCATCGACGTCTTTGTAAGCCGCCGGCTGTTCCTCCGCCAGGCCCTTGTGGCCCCGGGCGCGGGCGATGATGCCGATGGCGTCGAGCTCCTTGTCGATCCGGCGGTTGGCGGCGAGCCGCACGGCGGCGGTCCGCGACATCAGCCGCCCGGCGCCGTGACAGCACGAGCCGAACGAGAGGTCCATGCTGCCGGGCAGCCCGGTCAGGACCCAGGAGGCCGTGCCCATCGAGCCGGGGACGATGACCGGCTGGCCGATCCCCCCGTTGCGGCCCCGGTCGCGGTACGCCTCGGGGATCTCGGGGTGTCCGGGCGGGAAGGCGCGGGTCGCCCCCTTGCGGTGGACGCAAACCTGCCGGATCTCGCCGCCGCCCACGTCGTGGTTCTCGAGCTTGGCGATGTTGTGCGCCACGTCGTAGATCAGGTCCATCCCCAGCTCCTCCCAGGGCTTGCCGAAGATCCGCGCGCAGACCTCGCGGGCCTGGTGGGTGAGGAGCTGGCGGTTGCACCAGGCGAAGTTGGCCGCGGCGCGCATCGCGCCCAGGTAGGCCTGCCCCTCGGGGCTCCGGATCGGCGCGCAGGCCAGTTGCCGGTCTGGGAGCGTG
>JAFANO010000439.1 GCA_019232645.1 Planctomycetaceae bacterium
CCCACGATGATCGTGGCCGTCAGCCAGGCCAAGACCTGCGCCCACCAAGGGGTCGCGAACGCCCCCATGTTCCGCCGGTTCGAGGTGAAGTGGATCAGCGGGATCACCGCGAACGACAGTTGCAGGCTGAGGACCACCTGGCTCAGGACGAGCAGCTGTTGCGTCGCCCCCTCGCCCGCCAGCGCGATGACCGCGACGGCCGGCGTCAGCGCGATCAATCGCGTCACCAGGCGGCGGAGCCACGGGGCGATCCTCAGCCGGAGGTAGCCCTCCATGACGATCTGCCCGGCGAGCGTCCCCGTCAACGTCGAGCTCTGCCCCGCGCACAGCAGCGCGATCCCGAACAGGATCGGCGCCGAGGCGCCCAGGAACGAGGGCAGGAGCCGGTGCGCGTCCTCGATGCTGGCGATCTCGACCCCGTTGCGGTGGAAGACCGCGGCGCTGAGGACCAGGATCGCCGCGTTGACGAAGAACGCCGCGTTCAGGGCGATCGTCGAGTCGACCAAGTTGTAGCGGCAAGCGGTCGCCTTGCTCGCCGCGTCGCCGCCGATCCGCCGCGACTGCACCAGCGCCGAGTGGAGGTAGAGGTTGTGCGGCATGACCGTCGCGCCCAGGATGCCGATCGCGACGTACAGCGCCCCCGGGGGCAGGCTCGGCACGAACCCGGCGGCCACCGCCGCCGGGTCGGGGCGGGCCAGGAAGATCTGCAGGAGGAAGCAGACGCCGATCGTCAACACCATCGCCAGGATGACTGCCTCCATCTTCCGCACCCCCCACCGCTGGAGCCACAGCAGCAGGAACGTGTCGCACGCCGTGACCAGGCAGCCCCAGAGCATCGGCATGCCGAAGAGCAGCTTCAGCGCGATGATCGTGCCCAGCACCTCGGCCAGGTCACAGGCGGCGATCGCGATCTCGGCCAGCACCCAGAGCACCGCGTTGACCGCCGGCGAATACTCGGCGCGACAGGCCTGCGCCAGGTCGTGCTTGGTCACCACCCCCAGCCGCGCCGCCAGGGTCTGCAGGAGCACGGCCATCAGGTTCGACATCAGCAGGACCCAGATCAGCGCATAGCCGAACCGCGCGCCCCCCTCCAGGTCGGTCGCCCAGTTGCCCGGGTCCATGTATCCGACGCTCACCAGGTACGCCGGCCCCAGGAACGCGAACAGCCGGCGCAGTGGGTTGCGCTGCGCCACCTGGACCGAGCCGTGCACCTCCTCCAGCGATCGCCTCCCCGTGCTCGACTCCTCGACCAATGCCATCGATCACTCATCCTCTCGCCGTGAACTGACCGGAGCATCGGTAGGACCGAGCCTCCACCCGGAACGTCCTGCCGAGACCATCATAAAACCGGCTTTTGGTCTACTGTAATTGTACTTCGACCTGGATCGAAACAAAATTTCGCCCACTCAAAAAAATGGTCTTTTGGCCCATGAGCGTCCCGGCATGCCATCTGCATTGCAATCCCTCGTGGAATCCTGGGGAACTGCGGACATGCATTCTCTCTGTTCGTCCTCCCGCACAGGCCCGCCCTCATCCCCATCGAGGGCTGGGCTTTCTAGACTTATCAGGGAACCACCTCAACGTTCGGGTGATTCCCTGACAAGTCCTCTCCAAATGCCGCCGACGAGCTGATTTCGCCAACAACGTGTGATCGGAGCCCGAGGATTTCCAGGAATTGGTATCTCATCTGCAATAGTCATGGCTCATGGGACGAGATTCGTGGAACGGACACGTCACGCTTGTAGGGGCCGCTGTGCCAGTTCTTTGAAGGAGGCAACTCGTCTTCTAGGTGCAAAGAATTCGATGTCGTTGCGGTAATCGAGGGCAATCACTAGCGCCCAGATTAAGTTTCTGCGGCAAGACTTTGTTCCGACAGCGGTCTTGACGTCCCAAACCCGGGACAATGAATAAGTTAGATTCTAATTTAGGCTAGATTCGCATCTCTCCTAGCAAACCCGCAATGTCTTAAGTATGCAAGAGGTTGTGAGATAGTTAAATCATCTTCAAAGGGATGGGTCCGCTGCGCGAACCTTGATGGAAACCGCGAGGGTTGTCATTCGTGCGCGCCAGGCCAGGGATGGTCCGCACAGCGGCCTACGGGGCTCCCCCCGATCGCGAGTCCGCCCTTTCTGTGACGACGAGGCCTATGGGCGGTCGGGGCCTGCTTGAGCATTCAGAGCGTGAGGAGAGCAGCATGCATCGCATTTTCAGGATGGTGATGATGGGTGGGTTCGTGCTCGGGATGGCCTCCCTGGCGCGTGCGCAAGATTCGTTGGCGGCCTTCGGAGGCTACCCGGCGGGGATCACAACGGGGTCGGATTACGGGTTCTATCCTGGTGGCTATGCGCCCGCGGTCCCGCCGGCCTGGCCCGGGACGACCACGACCTACAGCGCTGGGTATTATGGCCTGGTACCGAACACGGTGTCCCCCGGAGTGCCCTATTCCCCGTACACCTCGAGCTATCCGCTGTATTCCTATCCCTCGGCGCGGTCCTACACGCCCTACAATGGCGCGGCACCCACATACGTCTGGCCGCGCTATGATGTCCTGAGGAGGGGTTGGAGATAATGCGGACCGGCGACGAAGTTCTCGAAGTCCAGGGCGGCCGGTGGGTGGCTGGGGTCTCGAAGATGTCACGCGACAATAGGTTCGGCCGATAATCCGGACAACCGGTTTTGCCGCGCTGACGGTCCGGGTATGCTCACACGGTTCCCGCCGGATCGCGCCACAACACCCCAGAGGATCCGCCCATGCCGGCCCCAGTACCCCTGCCGATCCGCCAGGCGATGAGACGCCGCCTCGACCATGGGGCGACCCTCACTCAGTTGAGCCAAGAGTTCGGCATCGCACCGCGCACCGTGCGCAACCTGGTCCGAG
>JAFANO010000452.1 GCA_019232645.1 Planctomycetaceae bacterium
CTACGGCCGGACCGCCGCGGGTCGGGTGGGCAACGGCGCGGGGTTCAACACCTACCCGCTCCGGAGGTCCGACGCCCCAGGGATCCGCACCGGGGCCGAGGCCTGCAAGACGGGCGAGACCTACATCCTCGCCTCCACGCAGGACCATCGCTACGTCGACAGCAAGGCGGCGGAGGAACGCCACTTGGTCCGGGTGGCCACGCTCGAGCAGTTCCGCGAGCGTCCCGACTTCGCCCAGGCGCACGATCACAAGCCCGGCCCCGACGACTCGCTCTATCCCGAGATCGAGGGGTCCGTCTCCCGGATCACGGACCCGACGATCGTCTCCCGGGGCGACACGAACTACGCCTGGGGGATGGCCGTCAACCTGAATACCTGCATCGGCTGCGGCGCCTGCGTCGTGGCCTGCCAGGCCGAGAACAACATCCCGGTCGTGGGCAAGGACCAGGTCTACCGCGGCAGGGAGATGCAGTGGATCGACGTCGACCGCTACTATCACGGCGACGACCTCGACAACCCCGAGACCTATCACCAGCCCCGGCTCTGCATGCACTGCGAGAAAGCCCCGTGCGAGCTGGTCTGCCCCGTGGCGGCGACGCTGCACGACGCCGAGGGGATCAATAACATGGTCTACAACCGCTGCGTCGGCACGCGGTACTGCGGGAACAACTGCCCGTACAAGGTCCGGCACTTCAACTTCTACCAGTACGCCGACCTCCGCACGCCCAGCCTCACGCTGCTGAATAACCCCGACGTGACGGTCCGGGCGCGCGGCGTCATGGAGAAGTGCACCTACTGCATCCAGCGGATCAACGAGGCGCGGTACACGGCGGAGGCGGAGGATCGCCGGATCCGCGACGGCGAGGTCGTGACCGCCTGCCAGGCGTCCTGCCCGACCCGCGCGATCGTCTTCGGCGACGTCAATGACCCGACCAGCCAGGTCTCCAAGGTCAAGGCGGAGCCGAGGAATTACGGGCTCCTGACCGAGCTGAACACGCGGCCGCGCACGTCCTACGTGGCCAGGTTGAGGAACCCGAACCCCGAGATCGAGACGGAGCCCCGCCATGGCGTCTGAAGCGTTGGATCGGAGGGGTCCGAGCGACGGGGATCCCGTCCTGGCGCCCGGGCACACGTTCGCCTCGGTCACCGACAAGATCAGCTCGCTGGTCCTGGTCCGCCCGTACAACTGGCGCTGGGTCCTGGGGTTCGCGACCTCGTCGGCGCTGGTGATCCTGCTGACGGTGGCGGTCACGTACCTGCTCATGGAGGGCATCGGGATCTGGGGGGTCCGGCGGCCGGTGATGTGGGGGTTCGCGATCGTCAATTTCGTCTGGTGGATCGGGATCGGCCACGCCGGGACGCTGATCTCGGCGATCCTGCTGCTCCTGAAGCAGGAGTGGCGGACGTCGATCAACCGGTTCGCCGAGGCGATGACGCTGTTCGCGGTCGCCTGCGCCGGGCTGTTCCCTCTGCTGCACTTGGGGCGGCCGTGGTTCTTCTACTGGCTGCTGCCCTACCCGAACACGATGGCGATGTGGCCGCAGTGGCGGAGCCCGCTGGTCTGGGACGTGTTCGCCGTCGGGACGTACGCGACGGTCTCGCTGCTGTTCTGGTACGTCGGGCTGATCCCCGACTTGGCGACCCTGCGCGACCGGGCGCGGAGCAAGCTCGCCCGGTTCTCCTACGGGGCGCTGGCGATGGGCTGGCGCGGGTCGGCGATCCACTGGCACCGCTACCGCACGGCGTACCTGCTGCTGGCGGGCCTGGCCACGCCGCTGGTCGTCTCGGTGCACAGCGTCGTCAGCCTCGACTTCACCGGCGGGATCATCCCCGGCTGGCACTCGACGATCTTCCCCCCCTACTTCGTCGCCGGCGCGATCTATTCGGGCTTCGCGATGGTGATGACGCTGGCCATCCCGCTGCGCAAGGCGTACGGGCTGGAGGACTTCATCACCATGCGCCACCTCGAGAACATGGCCAAGGTCCTCCTGGCGACCGGCCTGATCGTGACCTACGGCTACGTGATGGAAACGTTCATGGCCTGGTACAGCAGCAGCGAGTACGAGTGGTTCATGATCTGGAACCGGATGTTCGGGCCGTACGGCCACACCTACTTGATGCTGATCCTCTTCAATTGCACGGCGGTGCAGCTCC
>JAFANO010000545.1 GCA_019232645.1 Planctomycetaceae bacterium
GTCCAGGTCAGCCCGTCATCGTCCGTCACGCCGTATCCGCCCCCGAGCGAAAGATACTTGGCGAAGATCGAGAAGTCTGGGAGCTTCTCCTTGTCGAAGAGCTTGGAGAGCTTCGAAATGTCGGGGCCACCGGCGACCGCGGCGTTCTCGAGGGCCTTCTCGAACTGGCCGCTCTTGACCATGTCGTAAGAGATCCGCGCCTGTTCCTCGGGGCGGACGAAGGAGAGCATGCTGACCCGGTCGGGGATCTCCTTGGCCACGGTTTGGTAGGAGCCGCTATCGGCCAGGGCGGGGCCGCCGCCGCGGAGGACCTGCTCGAGGAGGGTCGGCTCATTCGCCAGGAACAGCGTATCCTTGGCGATCGTCACGCTGATCGGGCCCTTGAACTTGACGTTCCCGCCGGGGGCGTTGGGGTTGTTGTTGGGCACCTCGGGGATTTCGAAGTCGTAGATGGTCAGCCCCTGGAACTCGCGCTTCTTGGGCGTGCCGCCGGTCACGGCGACGAGCTTGTTCAGCGTGTTCTGGAACTTCTTCGAGTCCTCCAGCGCGACGCTCAGGAGCATGCGCTGATTCTCCTCGCTGATCGGCTTCTTGAAGTCGCTGATCAGGGTGACGCGATCGCCGATCGGGTCGAAGATGTCCTTCTTGAAGCTGAGCGGCTCGCCCCCGTTGGGGCCGACCAGTTGCTGCTCGAGCACGTTGATCATGCCCGGCTGGAACAGGTTGAGCGTGTCGTTGATGGCGTTGTAGGCGTTGTCGAGGTCCCAGCTATAGGTCTGGTAGCTGGCGACGGTGGCGGGGACCCACGCCTCGGGCCGGAGGTGGACCTTGGGCAGCGAGAAGATCCGCAGCGCCCCTTGCACCGGCGTCGGGGCGAGGACGATGGTCTTGGACACGCTGTCGAAGTTGCCCAGGTTGAGCACGAAACTGCCCGCGGCGGCCTTGAGGCCGTTGAAGCCGAGGAGTTGCAGCATCTGTTCGGTCTGCTGCACCTGGGCCTCGTTCCCCTTGGCGTTGGAGCGCGCCCCCAGCTTGAGCAGCTTGGCGAGATCCACGAACCAGACGACCTGCGTCTCGGGGCCGAGCTTCTTCTGCAGCCGGACGAATGACTCGTTGCCCGCCAGTGAGTCGTCGCGGCCCTGCGAATGAACGAGCAGGTCCTTCACGAGATCGAGGTCACTGGCGACGAGGAACATGGTCCCTTCCTGGGCCCAGATGACGGGGGGCTCGGGCTGGTCGCCCTTGTCCTTGGCCTTGTCCTTGTCCTTCTCCTTGTCATCCTTGTCCTTCTCCTTGTCCTCCTTGGGACGGGGGGGCGGCTGGATCACGTGGAGGGTGACGTTCTTGAAGAGCTCGCTCGAGACCTTGGCGCCTTCGTCCTGGCTCTGCTCGGTGGCGCGGGTCAGGACCTCGGCCATCCGCGCGGCGTTCTTGCCGGCGTCGGCCGTCATGACCAGTGACAGCGGGAGCTTGGGATCGTCGCGCTGGACGACCGCGATCGAGGCGGTCCCCAGCGGCATCTCGAAGAGTTCGCGATACGTCACTCCGAGCTTCTTCTTGAGCGACCGGCTCGACTCGTCGACCCGCTCGGCCAGGTCCTCCTTCCAGGCCTTCAGGCCCGGATCGTCCCAGAGCTGGCCGAGTTGGCTCTGCCGGAACGACTCGCGCAGGGCCGCGGCGTTATTGACCTTCAGGTAGGCGATCGTCGATTCGGGGAGGATCTTTTCCGGGGGCGTCGCGGCCCGGCCCTGGGCCGCCACGAGCGACAGACCAGCCAGGCCGAGCCAGCCGGCGAGGGCGAGGCGGAGAGCCGCCCGCATCGGGGTACGCATCGCTGAAGACTCCGTTTCCATCATCGAGTGGATTCGACCATCCCCCCGTCTCACCGGCGGAGGGAACCTGCCAGGCACCCCTCGGCTCGCCGGGCGAGCCGGGGCACGTTCCGGCCCAAGAGGCCTCAAGACCTGCACCTGCGATGCCGCAGGCCGGTCGTCCCTCCCCTCGCCGGCGGAGGGGATCGGTCGCTCGACCTCGGCCCCCCCACCTCAGGGCGCGTGCGGAGGCTCGGTCGCGCGGGCCGACACCTTCTCCTTCGGTGTCGACCGTGTCCCCGAGGGCCGCCCCACGCGGAGTCGTCGGGGCGGGTCGAGATAGCGGTAACCGGTGTTCGGGTTCTCCTTGTCGAACGAGAACGCCTCCCGGTTGCGGAGGAAATCTTTCACGTAATTGATCGGGATCGCGAACCCGAGGTTGTCACCCTGCGTCGCCTTCATGTTGGTCACCCCGATCACCTCGCCCCTGAGGTTGAACAGCGGGCCACCCGAATTGCCGGGGTTGATCGCCGCGTCGGTCTGCAAATAGACCAGGCCCTCGAAGTTCCGGTTGCGCGTGCTGAGGATCCCCTGCGAGACGCTCCGCTCCAACCCCAGCGGGTTGCCGATCGCAAAGACGCCCTCCCCCGCGTTCAGGTCCTCGAGGCTCCCCAGGACGACGTGGCTGAACTTCAGGTCCTTCCGCGGGGGCAGCTTCAGCAGCGCCAGGTCCACGAAGGGGTTCAGCGCCACGATCTCGACATTCTCGATCCGCCGCCGGGCCAGGCCACTGGGCACGTCCTGGTAGAGGACCACGGCGATCCGGGTCTCCCCCTGGATGACGTGGTTGTTCGTGACCGCATAGCCGTCGTCGTTGATGAGGAAGCCCGAACCCTTGCCCGACGGGGTCTCGATCGAAACCACCGCCTCGCCATACTTCTGGACCAGCTCCTTGACCGGCGCGACGCGAAGCAGCACGGAAGTGAAGAACCCGGTCGGGTCGGCCTCGGCCGACCGCGATGAAGCCGGTGCGGTCGGGGCCCCCTCGCCCGCCTTCCCGCGATGCAGGACCTGCTCGCGAGGGACGCGGAGGATGTCGAAACCGAGATCGACATACAGCGCGTGGGGCTTCTCGGCGACGATCTCGCCCGTGACTTGATGCCCATCCTTCAGGCTGATCACCTCGGCGTCGGCGAGACCCGGCCGGGGGTCGAAGATGATCAGCGCGACAGCCGTGGCGGCGACCGGCACACACCAGCGCATCATCCGAGATCCCTTCGTGGAAAGGCGCGGTCGGTTCCACCCGACTTTCATGAAGCCGCCTTATTGTAAGTATCCGCCCCACGGTTTCAACCCTAACCCCTCTGCCTCCATCACCTCGGGAAGCGGTGCCCCGCCTTCCGGCCCCACCCCCTTTACCCAATCCTCACAGGATCGCGCGACCCCGTGAGGGCCGGCTTGACGTCGTTCGGCGGGGGCGATTAAGGTGGACGGACCTCGATGTTCCTCCCACGGTTTCGTCCTCTCGTCGCCTCGCCATGGTTCACCGCCTCCGGGGAGCATGGTCCGTGTTGAATCAACCATCTCGGATGGTCTTTTCGGCGTTGATGATCGCCTCGCTGGCGCCGGCATGGGCCCGTGCCCAGGGGCCGGAGCCCGGGGACAAGCCCTCAACCCCCGAGGCCAATCCCCAGGACGCGCCGGCGGCGGCCCCCGAACTCGACAAGCCGCCTCCGATCCCGGAGGTCACCCTCGTCCCGCCGCTGCCCACGGTCCCGATCCGCCGGGGATCGGCGGGCTTCAACGTGCAGATGGTGGATGCCGCGCTCCTGCCGCGCGACAAGGACGAGATCTGGGTCCTCGACTTCGCCTTCAAGCCCGTCCGGTTGCGGACCATCGAGTTGCCCGGCAAGGGTCGGCGCCTGATCCACTACCTGTACTACCGGGTGATCAACCATACCGGCAAGCCGCGCATGTTCGCGCCGCAGTTCAGCCTGGTCACCGACACGGGCATCCGATACGAGGACGCGGTCATCCCGCAGGCGGTCAAGCTCATCCAGGCCCGCGAAGACCCGACCATCCCGCTGCTTGGGGCTGTCAACATCATGGGCATGGTTCCCCCGAGCACCAAGGAAGGGAT
>JAFANO010000594.1 GCA_019232645.1 Planctomycetaceae bacterium
CACCTCGCGCACGGAGAACCCCCGGACGGAGTCGCCCGGCCGCCACTCGGGGACGGTCAAGGTCTTGTCGAGGCACGGATTCAACGTCACGCAGAGGATCATGGAGCAGCCGACTCGAGGGGGTGATCGTGAGGGATTTTCGAGGGTTGGGAGTTCGAACCGGCTCCCAGGGGCGAAGGGAGGCCCCCTGGACCGACGCCCACGCACCGGCGGAGGGGCCATCGACCCCGGAGGCCGCGATCGCCTCGGGCGAGATCGACGTTTACGGCACGCGCCCACCCATCCCCGGCGACGGCGACGCGTGGAGGACCCCTCCCCGACCGCCCGACGCGCGTCCCCGCGCGACCGACGGCGTCGATGCTAGCCGACGTCGCCCGCTCGGTCAAATCCGGCCCGCGCGGAAATCGGGGCCGGGCGGAGGGATCGGAAGATGGTTGCCGGCCGCGGCGCGGTCGGATATCGTGAGATCACCAAAAGTGCGACCGGGAATCGCGCGCCGTCCCGACCACTGGGAGTGTCCGCCGCATGAACGGCCTTGCCGCCCGGATGATGCCCTACGCACTGTCGTTCTTCAGCAGCCTCTGCATCATGATCTTGGAGCTGGTGGCCAGCCGGTTGGTGGCGCGACACGTGGGGGCCTCGCTGAGTGTCTGGACCAGCGTGATCGGGATCATGCTGGGCGGGATCTGCCTGGGGAATGTGCTCGGCGGCCGGCTGGCCGACCGCGTCGACCCGGTCCGGGCCATTGGCCCGCTCTACGCGCTCGGGTCGTTCCTGACCCTGAGCTGCCTCTGGATGAACGCCGTCGTCGGGTCTACCTCCGGCCTCGAATTCTTACCGTGGGACATCCGAACAGTCGTCGTGGTGACGCTCGACTTCCTGGTTCCGGCCACGGTCCTGGGGATGATCGGGCCGGTTGTCGCCAAGATCGCCGTCGAGCGGGCGCGGAAGACGGGCAGCGCGATCGGCGACGTTTACTTCTGGGGCGCGATCGGTTCGATCGTCGGCACCTTCCTGGCCGGTTTCACGCTGATGTACCTGGCCACCTACTCGACGATCGTCACGGTCGTGGCGGCGGCGCTGGCGCTGCTGGCGGCCCTGCTGATCGGCGACGTCCGGGCCGCGGCGGTCGGGCTGGTCGCATCAGCCTTCCTCGGCCTCGGCTCGATCGCGCCGCTGGTTCGGGTCCTGCCGCTGCGGGGGGTCACCCTCGGGTCGATCACGGTCAACCCCATGGCGCTGGTCGGCCATGTCCTGACGATCGGCCTGGCGGGGTTCGGCATCGCCCGGCTGCTCGCGGCCCGTCGCGCCGAGGAGGCCGCCGCGGCCGGGGACGCGACCGCCGGCGCCGAGACGGATCGGCCCCGGGCGCGCTTGACCGACCTGGCGATCCTCTCGTTCGTCGCGAGCCTGGCCTTCATGGCGCTGGAGATGGTGGCCGGTCGGCTGGTGACCCGGCACCTCGGGTCGAGCATCTACGGCTGGACCAGCGTCATCGGCATCTTGCTCGGCGGCCTCAGCCTGGGCAACTATCTCGGGGGCAAGCTCGCCGACGTCATCCGGAGCGAGTCGCAGGCGAGCTGGCTCTTCCTGGCCGCGTCGGTCCTGACCCTCTCGATCCTGGTGATGGAGACGCCGCCGCACTGGCTGTCGCACCGCGTGCTTGACAGCCAGAAGCCGGTCCTGAGCGTGGCGATCACGATGACCAAGCTGCCGGGCACCAGCCTGCCGCTGGCCTGGCCGGCGCGGGTCCTGCTGGTGGTGGCCGTCGTGTTCTTCGTGCCGTCATTGTCGATGGGGACCGTCAGCCCGGTCGTCGCCAAGCTCGCCGTCGAGCGGCTCCGTCAGAGCAAGCGCACCGGCACGGCGATCGGCCAGGTCTACGCCTGGGGCATGGTCGGCAGCATCCTCGGCACGTTCCTGGCCGGGTTCGTGCTGATCGATCTCCTGGGGACCAAGGGGCTGCTGCTGGTCCTCGGCACGACGCTGGCGTTCGCGGCGACGATGCTCGGCAACGCCTGGCACGCCGCCTGGGCGGGGATCCCCCTGGGGCTCTGCGTCATCGCGTTCGTCCCCTCCCCGTGGTTCGAGAAGCAGGGGCTTGCCTGGGGCATCCGCGAGGCGAAGGGCAATCCCGAGACTACCGAGGACGCGCTGGCCTGGGTCGACGAGAGCGATTACTACTATATCAAGGTCAAGAACGAGCCCGACGCCGACGGCCAGAAACGGACGCTGGTCCTCGACAACCTGATCCATGGCTACTTCATCCTGGGGCATCCCGAGCGGCTCGACTACGATTACGAGCACATCTACGCGCTGGTCGCCGACCGCGTCGCCAAGGCCAAGGCCCGGCGCGACCGCCGGTCGCGGGCGCCCGCCTCCCCGCTCCGCACCCTGTTCCTCGGCGGCGGCGCCTACACCTTCCAGCGCTACATGCAGCACGCCTATCCGGGCACCGCGGTCGACGTCGCCGAGATCGACCCGGCCGTCACCAAGGCCAACATCATGGCCACCGGGCTCCCCAGGGACACCACGATCAAGACCACCTGGGGCGACGCCCGCCAGTTCGTCGAGCGCCAGCAGGGCCTCGAGCATTACGACCTGATCTTCGGCGACGCCTTCAACGACTTCTCCGTCCCATGGCACCTGACGACCCGCCAGTTCAACGCGAAGATCGCCAAGCTGCTCGGCCCCAACGGCGTCTACATGATCAACATCATCGACGCCTACGAGTCGGACGCCAAGGCCCTGGAGCGCGCCAAGGCCAGGATCAGGAAGGAGAAGATCACCGATCCCAAGGCCCAGGCCAGGGTCCGGCGCGAGGCACTGGCGCGGGCGAGGATCTACGGCGGATTCCTCGGCGCCTGGGTCAAGACGGCCAGGCTCACGTTCCCCTCCATTTCCATCTTCGGGACCGACGAGCCCCCCGGCTCTGGGCTCCGCGAGACCTTCGTGGTTGTCGCCTCGAAGGCCTCGCTGCAGGGCGACCTGGCCGACCTCGGCGGCCGCGACGGCGACCCCAGATTCTTCCAGGACGACCGGCTGTTCGAGCCCCGGCCGTTCGGCAAGGAGCACCTGGCGGCCATCGACCTCCGGTCGCGCGGCATCATCCTGACCGACGATTACGCCCCCGTCGAGAATCTGCTCGCTCCGGTCGCTGCCACCCGTGGCGAGGATTGAGAGTCGATTCGAGGTCGTCGATTTCAACAAGGGTTTACCGTTCAACGGGCGGACACGACGATGGCCGAGGCTGCACGCAAATCGAGCCGGATCTGGTGGTTCCTCGGTCTGGGGGCGGTGGCGGCCTGGTGCCTCTACCTGGTCTTCTTCGGACCGAAGGTCTTGGTCGGCCCCCCACCGCTCGAGGGGACGGGACTCGACCGGCCTGCCGATTACGGGTGGACGCTCCACGACCTCGGCGGCGCGCCGGTCGATTTCGGGCGGTATCGGGACAAGGTGGTCTTCCTGAACATCTGGGCGACCTGGTGCCCCCCGTGCGTGTCGGAAATGCCGTCGATCGCAAACCTGGCCGCCGACCCCAGGCTGGCGGACGTCACATTCGTCTGCGTCTCGACCGATGAGTCGGGCGAACCGGTCCGGAAGTTCCTCCGCGACAAGTCGTGGAAGATGACCATGCTCCGGGCGACCCAACTGCCCCCGGTCTTCGCGACTGACGGCATCCCGGCGACCTTCGTGATCGCCCCCGATGGGCGCGTCGTCTCCTCCGTGATCGGGGCGGCGAAGTGGGACGACCCCCCGGTGATCGCTTTCCTCGAGCGGCTGGCCAAGCCCGCGCCGAATCGGCCGCGGAATCTCGGCGACGCCCCGCCTTCTCCCTCGTCTCCGCCCCGTGGGATACCTCGGGGATGAGCAGATGTCCACACCGAGCCTCCGTGCGGAAAGCGTTTCGCCGAACCCGTCACTGTTTTATCAACGTTTCACAAGAGATCGCCAATACTGCTTGGCTGTTCCCGTGGAGCGAGCACTGCCCACCGAATCTTATCACCTTGCCAAAGCAGACGCTCGGATGGTGGGCAGTGCCCACTCCGCGACGACGACTTTGACTCGCGAGCCGGGGGCATTGGGGACGTCGTCATCGAGGCCTCTCCGGGTGATCAGGTCGGGGGAGGGTCGGCCTGTCATCGATCATTCGGGTCGGGGCTACCGAAGTCGGGATCGGTGTGTGGCTTCTCCTCCGATCGGAAGTCGTCCGGACCGAGCAGCTCGATGCCCGACTGGCCGGTCAGCGCCACGTAGAAGACAGCCATCAGGAGGAACGTCAAGGGGATGGAGAAGATGAGCCCGATGCAGAAAGCCAAGAAGCCAAGGATATTGATCGCGATGAAGAGCAACCACAAGAGGATGAGTTGTCCTTCGTGGCCCCGCATGAGCCGGTTCGAAAGCCCGAACGATTCAACGGCCCTCGCATTGCGATCGATGATCAGGTAAGGGTACTGCGAGAACCGGACCAAGAAGGCGACCAATCCCACGACGCACAGCAGGACACACACCCCGCTGACGATCGGGAGGGTGGCTCCCTGATTCCCCGCGGCCGAGCAAATACGGCTGATGAACGCCAGGATACCTAGGATCGCCAGCGATAAGATGTTTGCGAGGGTCAGGGGCAGGAGGTAGCGTCCCCCGGCGAAGACGTCGCTGATCTCGGCGTTCCGTCCCTTGGCGACCTTGAGCAGGAAGAGCATCTGACCGGCCGTGAGATAGGTCTGCGCGACGAAGCCGCCGAGTCTGCCGATCAACTTGACGAAAACGAGCGCCGCGTGCGAGCTGCCGGCTTGTTGCATGGCGACCTGAAGGAAGTTGAGCACCATCTGGATGGCGAAGGTGACCAGGACGACCACGAAGAAGGCCCCGATGCAGAGCCCCAACTGAGCATGGTAGGTCTTCCAGGTGCGGGTGAAGACGTCGCCGACTGTGACGGGGATCGCCGAGAGATCGGCCGGGAGCGGCCGCGAGCCGAGCTCGGCCCTCGGTGGGGCGTAGGGGTTGGTGCGGTCGTCGGGGAATTCGGGAGCCGGGGGGGACGACATCGTGTTCTACCTCATGCGCGAGAGACCGGACCGACCATCCCAACGAGGCATCAAGCATGACATCCTCCGTCACCTCAAGGCGATGGCTTCCAACGTGGAACTTTCGAGGTTGCGGTTACCACGTGGGCACGGCATAACGGCTGACATCCTCATCGCTTCCCCGCTCGAGGGCGGTGTCACGCCGCCCGCGACCGCCGAGCATGCCCGACGGCCGGTGGTTCTGTTGTTCCTTCCAGGTTTGACCCCGCCGAGGGATTTCCGGCGGGAACCCGGTGAACCTCGAGTTTTCAAAGAACCGTCCGTCTCACGACGCCCGCAGGCGACCGGAACATCCGGTGGAGACTGCGACCATGATGATCCTGCCACTGTTCGTTTGTCAAGAGGGAGACGGCGCTTCCCCCGTCGCCTGAAGGCGACGCTCCCCTCGCCGGGTCCTTATGGCGTCGCGGCACAGCTCTCATGGCGTGCTCAAACGACCTTGCACGGTGACAACTCGAGGGCAAGTTCGGGATCCCGGTGGGCCACCCCGTTTCCGGACTCCAACCCTTGAGGCCCAGGTTCGATGGGAGTATGGACATGCAACGGCAGAATCTGTCGCGACGAGGTTTCCTGGCGCGATGGACCGCGGCCCTGACCGCGGGCGCCGGCCTGCCGGCGTGGTACGCCCGCCGGGTGCTCGCCGACGAGCAGGAGAAAGAGGCCGCGGCGCGGAAGCGGGTTGGTCCGAACGATCAGATCATCCTGGGCGCCATCGGGGTTGGCGGCCAGGGCGTCGTCATCATGAAGCAGGCGATGAGCAAGCCGGGCGTCAAGGTCGTCGCCGTCTGCGACGTCGACTCCGAGCGTCGCGAGAAGGCCGCCCAGGTCGTCGGCAGCGGCTGCGCCAAGTACGCCGACTTTCGCGAGTTGCTCGCGCGCGACGACCTCGACGCGGTGACCATCGGCACGGTGGACCATTGGCATGCCCTGACCTCGATCGCCGCGATGAAGTCGGGGCGCGACGTCTACTGCGAGAAACCGCTGGCGCTGACGATCGCCGAGGGCCGGGCGACGCTCCAGGCCGCGCGGAAGTACGACCGGATCTTCCAGACCGGCACCATGCAACGCTCCGACCCGCGGTATCGCCTGGCCTGCGAGCTGGTCCGCAACGGCCGGGTCGGCAAGGTCCACACCGTCGAGGCGCGGATCGGTGACAACCCGGTCGGCGGCCCCTTCCCCGTCGTCCCGATCCCCAAGGAGCTCGACTGGGATTTCTGGCAGGGCCCGACCCCCGACGTGCCCTACGTGAAAGAGCGTTGTCATGCCCATTTCCGCTGGTGGTATGAGTACTCGGGCGGCAAGCTGACCGACTGGGGCGCCCACCATCATGACATCGCGCAGTGGGGCCTCGGGACCGACGAGACCGGCCCGGTCGCCGTCACGGCCGTCGGCGTCACCCCGTCGGACAAGCCGAACAGCTTCAACTGCCACCCCCACTTCGCGGTCACCTTCAACTTCGCCGACGGCACCCGCCTGATCACCACCAGCGACGGTGAGAACGGCAACCGCTTCATCGGCGACGAGGGCTGGATCTTCATCAACCGCGGCCGGATCGATGCCAGCGACGAGGCGATGATCAAGGAGCCACTGCCCCAGGATGCGGTCAGGCTTGACGTCTCGAACGACCACATGGGCAATTTCCTCGACGGCGTCCGGACCCGCAAGCGGCCGATCTGCGACGTGTCGATCGGCCACCACTCGGCCAACATCTGCCACCTGGGCGTGATCTCGCTGCGACTCGGCAGGCCACTCCAGTGGGACCCCGCCGCCGAGCGGTTCCACGGGCCCGGCGGCGACGAGGCGAACCGGTGGATCGCGCGGGAGATGCGGTCGCCCTGGAAGCTCGAGGTCTGAGGCTGGTGGCCCCGAAGATGGGCGCCTTCGGTCAACCCCTGGATCCCTGATTCTCAAGTGGGACACGCGAATCGGAGCGATCCCGATCGAGATCTCGAATTCCTCGTCGTCCGGACTCGTGCACGTCATCGACGCGCCGAGCCCGGGCGATGTGCGCGACCGGATCGCTCGGGGCGGGCCCTCGGCCTCCGCCCCGGAGATTGGGCCGATTCGTGGGTTCAGGGCAAGGGCCCGCTGCGACCGTTGAAGCGACGACCCATCTCGTGAAAGAAGGGATGTTGTAATTCCCCAGCACCTATGATAAATTACCCTTCAATAGATTTCGACGCTTGCGCGGGTGTCGTCAGAACAAGCGTGCAACCATCAATGTTCAGGGGATGAGGCGACCTCCCCTCGTGGCGAGGTGAGGATGAGGAGCGGGGCAAACTTTCCTGGACTTTTCTCCCCCTTGAGCCCGACGCTGGGCCGGCAAAGGGCGTCGCGATCGCGTCGCCCCTTCGGACCAGAGGAGTCTTTCGATGGCCTCGACCGACACCGATTCCAAGAACGAGACACCGACATCCAAGGCCTCGAGCACCAAGGCGAATAAGGCCGCCAAGGAGTCCGAGCAACGCCTGAAGCAGGCCCAGCGCGCGGCGAACCTGTTGAAGCAGGTCAGCGACCCGACCCGGTTGCAAATCCTCCTGATGCTGATGGACGGCGAGAAGCACGTCGGCGCCCTCAGCGAGCAGTTGAGCCAGAGCCAACCCGCCGTCAGCCATCACCTAGCCCTGCTCCGGCATGGGGGTATTATCGTCCCGCGCCGCCAGGGTAAAAATAATTTCTACGGGCTGACCGACGCAGGGGAGGAACTGGCCAAGGTCGTGCGAGACGTGGTCACCTGATCGGCCCCGCCGCCGCCTCGCGTCCCCTTCATCGAAATATACCGACCGTCACGGTTTTTCAGGGCGGATCATGACGACCCTGGAAAACCAGGCTCGGCGGGTGTCATCGGATGGTGTCTCACGGCCAGGGATCACGCCGCGAGGTCCGCCCGAACGGTTGCCGCCCGACGCAAGATCGGCGCATTCAAGTTGTTCGTC
The DNA here is from genome assembly GCA_019232645.1 of Planctomycetaceae bacterium. Classification (GTDB taxonomy): domain Bacteria; phylum Planctomycetota; class Planctomycetia; order Isosphaerales; family Isosphaeraceae; genus JAFANO01. The sequence goes on from JAFANO010000594.1 coordinate 8,024, forward strand.
CGCAATGTGTTCCAAACTCAGGTGTCGATCCCTCGTCGACTCCCGCGGGCCTGACAAAAACAGGACCCCCAGAAACCGTCACGGACGGGAAAAATCCTGTAGGCAGTGAAGACGAGCATGCATTAAACTCGTGCCTCATCACCTACACTTGTTGTGCCCCGACGAGACCACGCGATGAGCAAGCCAATCCCGGAGCCGATCAAACCGGATCAACTCGAGGACCTGGCCTTAGCGGTCGTCAAGGCCGACCGGTCCCCCCAGTTGGCGACGATCGATGGCAATCAGCCGAGGGTCCGACCCATCTCTACGGTCAAGCTTGAAGGCTTCACGGTTTATGTACCGAACTTCCGGCGCTACG
>JAFANO010000758.1 GCA_019232645.1 Planctomycetaceae bacterium
TGACGGCCCGCGCGGGGCCATCCATCGGTACGATCCCAGCATCGTGCTCCTCGACCCGACGGCGCGGGCCCTGTCGCAAAGCCGACCCTGGGGTTCGAAAGACCGTCAGCCCCGGAGGAGCCTGATGAGCCGGTCGTTGGCCGCGCCGATGATCGACCGCGAGAACATCCCGAACCCGGGCATCCCCCGCGAGGACTCGATCCTCTACGAACTGCACGTCCGTGGCTACACCATCGACCCGTCGTCCGGGGTGTGCCACCCGGGCACCTATGCCGGGCTCGCCGAGAAGATTCCCTACCTGAAAGAGCTGGGGGTGACGGCCGTCGAGCTCCTGCCGATCGACGAGTTCGACGAGGAGGACTGTCCGTTCATCAACCCACTGACGGGTGAGAGGCTGCGCAACTTCTGGGGCTACAACACCATCGCCTTCGCGGCGCCCAAGGCGGCCTATGCCACCGACCCGACGGGCTCGGCCCCCGGCGACGAGCTCCGCCGAATGATCGACGCGTTCCATGCGTGGGAGATCGAGGTGGTCCTTGACGTGGTCTTCAACCACACCGCCGAGATGGGCGCGGACGGCCCCACCTACTGCTTCCGGGGCCTGGACAACAGCCTCTTTTACCTCCTCGACGAACATGGCCGCTACCTGAACTTCACCGGCTGCGGCAACACGGTTAACAGCAACCACCCCGTCGTCCGCGATCTGATCCTATCCTGCCTGCACGACTGGGTGAACGAGGACGGCATCGACGGGTTCCGCTTCGACTTGGCCTCGGTCCTGGGGCGCGACAGTCGCGGCAACGTCATGGTCGAGCCGCCGGTCATCGAGCGGATCTCCGAGGACTCGCTGCTGACCGGCACGAAGCTGATCGCCGAGCCCTGGGACGCCGCCGGGCTGTATCAGGTCGGCAGCTTCCCCGGCGGGGCGCGCTGGTCGGTCTGGAACGGCCGCTACCGCGACGACGTCCGCCGCTTCTGGCGGGGCGATCCCGGAATGACTTCGCCGCTCGCGACCCGGCTCTGCGGCAGCGACGATCTCTACCACGGCCGGGGCCCGCTCCACTCGATCAACTTCATCACCTGCCACGACGGCTTCACCCTGGCCGACCTCGTCTCCTACAACCGCAAGCACAACGAGGCCAACGGCGAGGGAAACCGCGACGGCATGGACGAGAACCTGAGCTGGAACTGCGGCGTCGAAGGGCCGACCGACGACCCCGAGGTCTTGGCGCTGCGGCGGAGACAGGCCCGGAACCTGATCGCCACCCTGATGGTGTCGCAGGGGGTCCCCATGCTCCTGGCGGGCGACGAGTTCCTGCGGACCCAGCAGGGCAATAATAACGCCTGGTGCCAGGACAATGCGATCAGTTGGGTGGACTGGCGGTTGGCCGAGGAGAACGCCGACTTCCTCCGCTTCGTCAAGCAGATGATCGCGCTGCGGCGACGGCACCCGTCGCTGAGGCGACGGACCTTCCTGACCGGCCGCGTCGAAGGCGGTCAGCCCCCCGACGTGATCTGGCACGGCGTCGAGCCTTGCCATCCCGACTTCTCGCCCGCGAGCCGCTCAATGGCCCTCACGCTCGACGGCCGCCGCTGCGATCGCCCCGGCGTGGTCGATCGAGACCTCTACATCGCCATGAACGCCTTCTGGGACCCGCTCACGTTCCGGATCCCGGGCACCCCTTCGGGGCGGCCGTGGCGCCGGGCCATCGACACCGCCCTGACCTCGCCCGAGGATGCCCTCGACCCGGATGAAGGACCCGTCATCCCCGTGTCCCACCCCTACCGCGTCGAGGGCCGCTCGATGATTATCCTGATCTCCGAGGCATGATCCCCGACGGGCAACCGCCCCACCCCGATCCTCTCCCCGAGGGTGAGGAGGATCGGGGATCGGGGTGATCGTGGCGATCCCGTTGAGCCGCACTCAGGAACGGCCGCCGACCTTGATCTGCTTCGGCTGGGCCGCTTCCGACTTGGGCAGCGTCAAGGTCAGGACGCCATGCTCGAACTGGGCGTTCGCCTTGTCCGTATTCACCGGAGTGCCCAGGCTGAGCGACCGCTGATACGTGCCGTGCC